>NZ_JANGBP010000705.1:0-292 GCF_024462535.1 Adlercreutzia sp. DFI.6.23 | reverse complement strand
CTAGGATTAATGCGCCTGCCATCTTCTGCCCTGTACACCAAATGAGGGTCGGCAGTCCTTATCCACACATCAAAGGAAAAAAGGCCTCTGTAGCGCACAGCCCCCAGCCCTACCAGCGCCGCCGTGCCGCCGAGCCCCACGCAGAGCGCCCGGCGCGTGATGACCGGCCGCCCGTCCTTCTTCGGGGCGGCCTCGGCGGCCTTCTCGTCGTTCTCAGCCATGGTCTTCTCTTCCTCTCTCATTCGCCCTTGGGTTGCAGTTCGCAGTTGGCGGGAAGGACCCAGGGCCCTTC
>NZ_JANGBP010000704.1:0-292 GCF_024462535.1 Adlercreutzia sp. DFI.6.23 | reverse complement strand
CCGACGACGGCGAGATGGAGGCCCTGGCCATGGACTTCGTGCAAAACGCGCTGTCCCGCGGCATGGAGCCTGATGACATCATCAACCTGGTGCGCGAGCAAATAGTCAGACTTGAGGAGTCCCGCCAAGGGCGTGTCCTGAGGGCTGCTCTCGCAGGCAGCGAGGGGAAGGGGATCAAACATGCGCAACAAGAATCGGAAAATCGAGGAGAAGGCCGCTGAGGGCGCTCGCAAGCCCATTGCCGCGGCACCGCCTTCGCGGGGCACCAAGACCTCGCGCAACGGTGTGTACC
>NZ_JANGBP010000703.1:0-292 GCF_024462535.1 Adlercreutzia sp. DFI.6.23 | reverse complement strand
GGTCTGCAGGGTGATGGTCTCGCCGGTCGGCGCGATGCGGCCCTCGTAGACGAAGTAGTTCGACCCGTTGGGCAGAAAGAGCGTGTCGATGTCCGTGGCCGGCAAGGTGTAGTCGCCGGCATGGCTGGCGGCATCCTCCACGTTCGGCTTCAGGGCCTGGGTCTCGTCGTCGAAGTCGGAGTTGAAGGGCAGTGCCGTCGCCGCTGTTTCGGCGGGGGCCCTGTCGTCTCTGGTCGCTTGCGCGCCGAGCTCTCCGGCCCCGAAGGAAGGCCTGGCCGGTACCGCCGGCGCC
>NZ_JANGBP010000702.1:0-292 GCF_024462535.1 Adlercreutzia sp. DFI.6.23 | reverse complement strand
GCCACTTCGACGCCTACGACCAGGCCGACCGCATCGTCGAGGCCGTCCAGGGCGGCCTGTGGGACTGCACCATGTGCGGCACCTCGATGAAGGAGACGCCCAAATCGAAGCCGCCGATACGCACGACCGATGAGGTGAGGCTATCCTGCTTGCGCATGTAGGAGCCGTAGGTGATCATGATGCCCATGGCCAGTGACAGGCTGTAGAACATCTGCCCCAACGCGCCGATCACGAGCTCCGGCGAGAACTTGCTGAAGTCCGGCGTGAGGTAGTACAGCGCGCCCTCCACGGC
>NZ_JANGBP010000701.1:0-292 GCF_024462535.1 Adlercreutzia sp. DFI.6.23 | reverse complement strand
AAAGAAAGGAGCCGGAAAAACCAGAAAAACCAGGGAAACCGGAAAAACCGGAACGGCCGGTACCGGATGATGACAGAGAAACGGAACCGGAAACGCCAGATGAGACAGAGACTCCGGAAACTGAGCCGACGGAGGAGCCCAGGAAAAAAGGAATCATAACTGCCCGGTATGAGATCGAGTTGGATGGCAGAGGGGAGCTTCGGATCAGCCGCCCATCCAGGATCCGGACAAAGATCCCAAGGGCAGGAGACCAGCAAAGGCCCTGGGTATATGGAGCCCTGGCTGTTCTGGG
>NZ_JANGBP010000700.1:0-292 GCF_024462535.1 Adlercreutzia sp. DFI.6.23 | reverse complement strand
CCGGTCTTTGCATTTCCAGGTAACGAATTGCTGAGGCGCTGTCAAATGGACGCCCAATACAAACTCGCTTTCGCCCACATGGCAGGAATCCGTTATGACATATCCTGCATTTTCTCTGTAATCCATCATCGTTCACGCTCCTTATTGGTTTTCTTTTGAGCCTGTTCCTGCTGGATGGCAGTAAGCCCATGCCTGGCCCAGCCGGGAAGGTTTTCCGGCTCCATCGTTCCCATCACATCCATGCGCTCATACCGGCTCTCTTTGCCGGTATAGAGATCAATGCAAAAACAGG
>NZ_JANGBP010000070.1:0-452 GCF_024462535.1 Adlercreutzia sp. DFI.6.23 | reverse complement strand
CTCGAAGATGGACTCCATCGCGCACATGATGGAGAAGACCAACCAAGAGGACGACATGCCCCATCCAGGCCGGCATGGTGTCGAAGTCCATCGAGAGCGCCCAGCGCCAGGTGGAGTCCATGCACTTCGCCGCCCGTAAGAACGTGCTGGAATACGACGACGTCATGAACCTCCAGCGCAAGGCCATCTACGAGGAGCGCAACGCCATCCTGGACGGCAAGTCCATGACCGAGCGCATTCCCGGCATCATCCGCGACGCCGTGGACACCATCGTGGGGGAGTGCTGTCCCGGGAATTCCGCCAGCGACGACTGGGATGTGCGCACCATCGATTTGTGGGCCGCGAACATGACCGGCTGCAACGATTTCTCCGAGGCGAAGGTCGATCACGAGGACGAGGCGGAAAACGTCGCCGAGGCTTTGAACGACTTCCTCACCTGGATTTACGAGCAG
>NZ_JANGBP010000007.1:0-181020 GCF_024462535.1 Adlercreutzia sp. DFI.6.23 | reverse complement strand
GGGCGCCAGCTTCCGCGGCGCTGAACTTGAGATCTTCTCAGTCGAGACAACGCCGCTGGCAGTTAGGGCGACCGCATAAGGCAGCAGAAGGCAAAGGTAAATCGCAACTAGAATCACTGGCGTATTGGCGAAATTAAATTGGCCGGGATTGGCGATTTATCTCCGACTTGGGTGTGGCTGATTTAACCTGACTCCAATACCAGATCACATCGTCTGGTAAATTATTCTCAATTTTGCATGCTATAGAACAGGTATGGCACCCGACGCACCTTATTGTATCTATGGCAAAGCCGTATCTCGATCCACTCATTTTTACTCTCCCTGCCCCCACGGTCGAATGTCTGCCGCCACATCCATAAACGATGTGTTTACGGTAAACGGATTGCAATGAGCTGAGGTCATTTCCGAGAACCCGCCTTCCTTGAATTCACACTGCTGCCAGCCTTTCGGGTAAATCAGCACCCCTGGACGAATATCGTCTGCGTAAATCGCACGAACGACGGCATGTCCTCGTTCGTTGAACAGCTCGACATAAGAATTGTCTTCAATGCTGCGGGCTATTGCATCTGATGGATTAATCTTCACAATGGGCTCGGGCGCGATCTCACGCATCCATTCATTTTCGAACTCGCCAGTGTGCCAGCGTGTTCGTAGCCGGTGCGACATCAAAGTAAAAGGATATTTTTTCGCGACCTCACCCCTGGGCCACGCTTCGTTGGGGAGAGAGAACGTTGGAACATGTCCAAAATCAGGATCGAGCTCTTGACCCCAATCGATACGCGGCACAACCGTTTCGCAATAGATATTTGCCCTGCCCGTTTCTGTTGGAAATACTCCGCCATAGAATTTGATATCTGTTTCGTCGTAACAGATATCTTTTTCAACCCGAAGCCTATCGAGAGTGATGCCCCGTTCAAGACCGAGCTCGGACTCGTCAACCAATTCCCTCAAGTACTCTTCATCGGTCTTTTCAAAATACTCTCCAACGCCCATTTCGACCGATATTAACCGGGCAATATCAGAATCGCTTTTTGCCTCTGCAGGCGACTCGACCGCCTTTTCGGTTATTCCAACATACGGATAATAACTACCCTTTAGCACATCCTCGACTTCAAGCGCATGCGCACAAGGCAACACTATATCGGCATATTTCACACTATCGCTATATTGCAGATCAGACACAACGATAAAGTCAATCTTATTCCACCATTCCAATATCTCATTTGAGCTTCCACCGCTCGACATAGGATTCGCAGCAGCTACAAATAGAGACTTGATCGGGTAGTCTTCCCCAGCATATTGCCCGGAGTCCATAATGTCAGTCATAGAAAGAACGGGAACAGTATTAACAAACGTGCCTGTCGGAGCCATGAACGCAGGATTAGTGTTGAAAGAGTACCAAGAACCTCCAACACAAGAGCCAGCACGCCCTACCGTGCCCGTCAAAATAGCCAGCGTAGCAAGCGCCTGCCCGAACTCGGCACCATTATCGTAAGCCTGACTTGCATATCCTGCGATGTTCCAGATCTCTCCTTCGGATTCCTCGATTGCGAGCTTTCGGATATCGTCAACTGAAACTTCAGTCAGTTCCGAGGTTCTTTCAAGCGAGTACTTTCCGAGCTCATCGCAAAGCATGTCGAAGGCTGTTTTCACTGGTATCCCATGCACCAGCCTCTCTCCGGAGAGAGCCGGGCTGACAGCGGCATCATAGGCAACTGTTGTCTGCGATTGCTCATCCCAGACAATAGGAGAATCGAGGATTTCCGACACATTTTCGACAGAGGAGTCTCCTTTCTCCTTAGAAAGAATGCCGAGGTCGCTTGCACGAAGGATTTTTTTTGTATCCTGACGTATCAAAAAAGATGCATTCGAATGATTTAGCAAAAACTCCTTATTGTGCAAATCGTTTTCGACGATGTAATTCATTATCCCAAGGAGCAGAGCGGGGTCCGAACCGGGACGATTAGACACCCACATATTCGCCTTAGACGCAGTGGTGGAGTAGTTGGGGTCAACTACGATAAGCCTCGTACTTCCCTTTTCCATTGCATCAGCAAGGGGCCACCAATGCTGCCACCAAGCATCGACAAAGTTGCACCCCCACATGACAACTTTATCGGCATTGCCTATGAGCGAGGCTCCATTTCGGAACATCCCGTCCCCCGCAACCCGCGCCATGCCATATCCAAGGGCCATATCTGTGCAGTAATCCACCATGGTCATCTCGAGAACATTTGCAAGCCGTCCTAAAAGACCTCCAAAGTTGCCCGAACCAAGCGCGGCGCAATTCCCAGAACCCCAATAGTATGCAATAGAGCGTGGACCGAATTCCTCCCTATACGATTTCCATTTTGACGCAATAGTAGATATTGCCTCATCCCAACTGATTCGTTCCCAATTGCCTTCCCCTCGCTCGCCAGCTCGCTTCATCGGATAAAGAATTCGATTGGGGTTGTAAACAGCACGCATCCTTGAACGACCTCGAAGGCACATACGAGAACCCCGAGGGCTTCCGCCCTCAATCGGAGAAAGCTTTACAATCTTTCCATCTCTAACGTGTGCTTCATATTGACAGTAAACACAGGTCCAGCAGCAGCCTACACGACATTTTGTTTGGTCCTCAGGCTCCTCGGCAAAAGCCCCCTCATCAGGACCAAGCGCCCGTAAGACACCGCCGCCGATAAGCGCCGCCGCTCCCACAGTCGCCCCAGTAGCCTTCAGGAGACCTCTGCGAGTGAGATTGGAACGCTTTTCGCTTCCAGACATTCTCTCCTCCTCTTTCGAGTGAGAGGAACGCGCAATTCAGACAGAGAGCTGATCCGCAGAATCGTCTTGCGCTTTCCTCCTCTTTCCCATCCCCCATGGGCGAACCCGGTAATCGCGCAACAGTTTGATGGGATACCGTACATGTCTTTAGAATCGGCCGGATTCTGATGCTGCCAGTCTGTCATACTTTGTCATATGTTGTCAAGAGAAAATGTAGGACAATCTATGACAAAATTTGTCCTTGATTCAAAACACCGGATCAGAGATCATTTCATGCAAACCATTTTCATGGCAGAAAATTGCACCATTTTGCAAAGTCAAGTCTTGATTATAGAATATTTGTTTGTATTATTATGAATTAAGCGGGGAGCTGGGGCTCTCTGCATACATCTCCCCTAACACCAATTCTAGATAACGGGAGGGAGGTAATGCAGATGAGCATTTTCCTGGCCTTAGTCCAGACTTTGATTGGAGCCGCCACTCTTGGGGTTGCACTTTTGGCCCTAGAAAGCGGGGACCCGCCACATAGTGACGGGTCATCCAACAACAGCGAGGACTAGGCACCCTCGCTACCGGGACGTCTTCGGGCGTCCCGGCCCTTCGGGGCCAAGTTCTCTAGGCGAGGCCCATTGTAGCACAGATGCGTCGTCGGTCGCTAGGCCTTCTCCCCGCCTTCGGGCACAAAGCCCTCGCTGAAGGCGCTGGGGATGACGAGCGTGCCGCCAGATTGCTTCACGGACTCGTAGGCCAGATGCATGGTGCGCAACCTCATAGCCTCGGGGTCTCCGGCATAGCTGGCGCTCGCGTCCTTCAGCATGTCGGAGATATCCGCCTCCGCCTCGGCCAGGGTCATGCGGGCGTCGCGCTCGCGGGCCGCGATGGCACCGGCGGCCATCGCCGGCTGCAGCTCGCGGGGCACCACGATGTCGCGCACCTCCACGTCTATGACGTCGATCCCCCAGCCGTCCAGCTTCGCCTCCAGCACCTCTTTCAGCTCGGCATCCAGCTGATCGCGCCGACAGGCCACCTCGGCCAGGCTCGCACGGCCGATGGCCGCCCGCAGCGTGGCCTGGGCCATCCACGCCACGGCGCTCGCGTAGTCCTCCACCTCGCAGGCCGCCTTCTTCGGGGAAAACACCATCCAGAACACCACGGCATCCACGTTCACGGGCACCAAATCGGACGTGAGCGTCTCCTCGGCGCCGAAGTAGGTGGCCGCCACGCGCTGGTCGATGCGCACGGTGTAGAACTCGATGACGGGCCAGGTGAACACGATGCCCGGCCCCGCCACACGGTTGAAGCGGCCGAAGCGCATGACCACGGCGCGCTCCCATTCCATGACGATGTGCACCGACGAGGCGGCCAGGGCGCCAACTACCGCGGCGATCACGAGGGCCGCAAGGCCAATACTGCCCGCGAGGGCCTGGGCGCAGGCGAGCACCAGCGCGCAAACAGCGGCGAACACGATGATGGTGAACGCCACGGCGCCGTTGCGGGAGGTGCGGTTACGCCCCGTTTCCAGCCGCGCGCCCGTCTGCGGCGCCCTCTCCTGCGGGCTCGGGGAACTTGACGAGGCGTCCGCGCCGTGCTTCTTGCGGGTCATGGGCTGCTCCTTCGCTTGTGCCATCCTTCTCGCGCTTGGCCTTGGCGGCCACGAGCGCCGCTGTGAACTGCGCGTCGATATCCTCCAGCGACATGCCGAGCTCCTGGCAGCGCTTGAGGTACTCTGCCGTGACGATCTCCGCCGTCACCTCGGCCAAGACGCCGGGCTTGTCGGACACATCGGCCACGAACGCCCCGAGCCGCCGCTTCGACACGATGTAGCCGTCCTCCTCCAGGCTCTGGTACACCTTGCTCACGGTGTTGTAGTTCACCTCCACCTCGGCGGCCAGGCCCCGCACCGTGGGCAGCTGGTCGCCCGGCAGGTAGAACCCCGAGGTGATGAGGTAGATGAAGCGGTTCTTCAACTGGAGCCAGACGGGGATGGAGCTGGCATCGTCCAGCTGGAACAGGTCCCCGGCCGGTATCGTCTTGCCTAGTTTGACCACAGGGTCACGTCCTCTCTTCCCGTTGCGGAGCCTTCTCCCCCGCTTTCCTCTGCGGAAGGCGCGGAACGCAAGCCCGCCGCCTCCTCGTTTTCGGAAGGTACGGAAGCGGGGGCTTCCGCTTCCTGCAGCTCCAAGGGACGCTGGGCACCGGCCTCCACCACCGCGGCGCGCAGGCCCAGAGCACCCACGAGCACGAGGGCAGCCGCAAGAGCCAGGGCCGCAGCGGGATACGCCTTCGCGACCGCCTTCGCAGCCGAGCGCGAGCGCCCGTGCCCGCGAACAAGGCAGCCGACTTCCACGGCGAGCGCCGCCGCAAGGCCGCAGGCCACGAAAGCCGCCCACCAGGGCAGCGCCGCCGGGCCGTGCATGAGGCTCGTCGCCGAGGCTCGCACACCCGCGTGATCGCTTCCCAGCGCGAAGGCGAGAAGCCCCGCGGCCGCCACCGCCTCCGCCACGATGACGACCACATCGACGCGGGCGGCGCTGCGCACCGCCTTCCGAACGCTCCCGTCGCCTTCCACGAAAAGCGCCCCGGCCATGAGCAGGGCGCAGCCGCAGGAGGCGGCCGACAGTGCGAAGAGCGCCGGTACCCAGGGCGACGACCACAGCCGCACCCCGGAAAGCGTCTGCAGCAGCAGCCCGGCGTAAACCGCCACGACCACGGCCAGCCCGCAGGCGACGATCTCCGCGACCACCATCGCGCACCGACGCAACCAGGGCACGTACAGAAACCGCGCCAGGGCGAGCGCCGCCGCCAGCGCCGTCAGCAGCGCCACGGCCCAGGCGCCCAGGTTCATGAGCGTCACAGGCGGTGCCGTAAACAGCGACAGCACGCGGTCGATACGCCCGAGGTCGGCGGCGAGGCAGCCGGCGCCCAGGGCCAGCGCCCCGCAGGAGAGGGCCAGCACACCGGCGACCAGGCGCTCAGCCGGGCGCTTCTCAGCGAAGTCAGGCACCACATCCGCGCCGAAGGGCTCGCGCACGAAGAGCAGGTCGGCCACAGACGCCGCGGCCACGCCGCCCGCGCCGACCCCGGCCAAGAACAGATAGGCTGTCACCAGCTCCCCGAACAACGCGCCCCCTTCGATTCCGTTTCCCGAAGTATGACACAAACGCTCGCCAATGTATATGACAACATGGGGCAGAAGCGAAAACCTATTCCACACGCAGCATGCGGTAGCCGATGCCAACGTGGGTTTGGAGATAGACCGGGCTGGCAGGATCGGGCTCGATCTTTTTGCGCAAGGTGGCCATGAACACGCGCAGGCTGGGCAAGTCGCTCGCCAGGGCGGCGCCCCACACCTCCTTCAGAATGTAGTTGTGGGTGAGTACCTTGCCGGTATTGTGGGCCAAAAGCACCAGAAGCTTGTACTCGATGGGAGTCAGATGAATCTCGTCGTCGCCCCTCACGACAACCTTGGCATCGAAGTCGATGGCGAGATCGCCATTGCGATACGTCTCCCCCGCCTCTTCCTCGGTCTCGTCGAAGGCGACGCGACGCAGCGCCACGCGCACTCGGGCAAGCAGCTCCGCAACTGAGAAGGGCTTTGTCAGGTAATCATCGGCCCCCGCATCAAGAGCCGTCACCTTATCGGCATCCTCCTGGCGCGCCGACAGAACGATGATCGGCACGTGCGACCACCCGCGCACCGCTCCGATGACCTCCGTCCCGTCGCGATCGGGCAGCCCCAAATCCAAAATGACGAGGTTGACATCCCTCGCGCACGTAAGGTCAGCGAGAGCCGCCGTAGCCGTGGATGCCTCGCGCGAACGATAGCCGTGCACGTCAAGGGCACACGTAACCAGATTGCGCACCGCCGGGTCATCCTCCACAACGAGGATAACGCCCTCGTCTCTATCGCTCAACGTCCGCACTCCCTTCCTCGACGACGCCAACCGGAGCCTCTTCGCGCAGCTCTGCCGCGGGAAGAGCGAACGAGAACACGCAACCGTGCGGATAGGCATCGCGCAACACGATATCACTGCCGTGCGCCCTTAAGATAGAGCGGCAAAGCGAAAGACCCAGCCCCATTCCTCGACGCGCATCGCCCCCTTCGCCGTCCTCGCAGCCTGTGCCCACCCGTCCCCCGTGGTAGAACAGATCGAACACGCGCGCTTGCTCGGCGGGAGGGATGCCCGGACCGTCATCGGCCACCGCGACAACCACCCTATCGCCGGAAGCGCTGCGCTCGCGATGCGCGGTGAGGCGAATGGACGACCCCGCGGGCGTGTAGGCGATGGCGTTGTTCAAAAGGTTCACCACCACCTGCACAATCAAACGTCCGTCCATCTGAGCCAGGAGAAACTCATCCTCGATCTCCACCGTCAGCCGATGCTCGCTCACAAAGCGACTGACATGGCGCAGCGCATCGGCCAGCACGTCGGAAACCAGTTCGGGGGCGCGCGACACTTCGACGTCGCCGTCGTCGAGCCGCGTCACCGACAGCAAATTCTCCACCAGATTGATCAGCCAATTCGCGTCCTCATGGATATCCGACGTCAAACGCTTCCTCTGCGCCTCGTCCAGGACGTCCCCCGAGGCGAGCAACATATCGGCGTCGCCCGAGATGCTCGTGAGCGGCGTTCGCAAATCATGGGAAATGGCACGCAGCAGATTCGAGCGCAGCGCCTCCTTCTCGGCCTTCACGGCGAGGTTCTTCCGCTCGCTCGCCAGCGCCAGAGCCTCCGCCGCCTGACCGCATTCGTCAAGCAGCGCTACGAGCAGATTGCGCTCGAAGGAGCCGAAGTCGTCGTCGCCTTGCTCCATCACCAATCCCGCCACACCGAACACGCGATCCTTCGAACGAATGGGAAGGTACAGGCAGCGCGCCTCGCGCAAGGTATCCGTCGTCGCGCCGGCGGCCTCGCCATTGGCGGCGACCCACGACGCAACAGCCATCTCGCCCGGAGCCGCGAGATCCAGCTTCTCGGCGTCTCCCCCGCCGCTGCCGGGGACATCGAAGACCCGCGGCGGAAGGAGGCCGCCATGCGCCGCCCCGTCGACCTGGTACATCACCACCGGCCGATCGAGAATCTTCACCACTTGGGCCGCCGCCGTCTCCAAACAAGCGCCGAGGCTCACGACCGCCTGGAACTCCCGACTGCTCTCCAAAAGCACCTCGGTACGATAGGCCCGTCGCGCCGCCGTGGTCGCCTGACGCTTCAGTCGGATGGCCAAAGATGAGGCCCCCAATGTTCCTATCAGCAGAAACGCGAAGATGATGGGGGCCGATAGGCTATAGGCATGGAAGGTGTAGCGCGGCGCCGTGAAGAAGAAGTTGTAGGCCACGACACTGCCCAGCGCCACAAGCACGGCATACAGAAAACCATCCGCGCGCGTGGCGAGCAGCAGCGCGACCAGCAGATAGGTCATGAGGATGATCGAGGGCGTAGGGCTTGCCAGCCACGCCACTTCCCCCAGCGCCGTCGCAACGGCTATCGCGAGAAGCGCTCGAAAAACATCGGAGGCCGTGAGGCGAAAGCTCGCATGGGTGCGCAAGCGCTCGAGCACCGAGGGGGCGTCCACCGCGGGGACGGCCGTCACCATGGCCTCGGGAGCGGCCCGCATCAACCGCGACGCCACGTCCCCGCATCCGAGCAGGCCGATGCGACCGGGCATCGAGGGCACCACGATACGGCGAATACCCGCCGCTGCGGCGTAAAGGGCCACGGGCTGCACCGGATCGTCCCCCGTCAACGTGACGATGTGCGCACCCATCTCCTCCGCAAGGGCGATCGAGCGGGCAAGGGCCGCATCGCCTTTCGATCGCCCCTCCACGCCCTCGCCGCCCGATTCGACCACAAGCGCCGTGCACGAGCCGCCAAACGCCTCGGCCATACCCGCTGCCGCGCGAATAACTCGCGGCGCCGCCGCATCGGCGGTCACCAGCACCAAAACGTCTTCGCCGCCAGCCGCATGCGGCACCGTAGCCGCAGAGGCGCGCGTGAGGCGGTCGGCAGCGCGACGCAGGGCAATTTCGCGCAGCGCCGCCAAATTCGATCGCGAGAAAAAGTGCGAAAGCGCCGACCCGATCCGCTCGGGCGCGTAGATTTTGCCCGAGCGCAGGCGCTTGATGAGGTCAGCAGGCTCCAAATCGACGACTTCGACCGAATCGGCCGCGTCGAAAACGCGGTCGGGGATCCGCTCGGAGGGCGCCACAGCCGTCACGGAGGCAATCTTGTCGTTAAGCCCCTCGAGATGCTGCACATTCACCGTCGTGTACACATCGATACCCGCACGGAGCAGCTCTTCGACATCTTGATAGCGCTTGCGATGGCGGCACCCCGGCGCATTGGTATGCGCCAGCTCGTCTACCAGCACAACTTGGGGACGGCGCTTCAGGGCGGCGTCGAGGTCGAATTCGCGCAAAGCGACGTTTCGGTGCTTCACCGATTTCACGGGCAGCACTTCCAGGCCATCGAGCAAGGCAAGGGTGTCGGCACGCGTGTGCGGCTCAACGTAGCCCACTACCACATCGACGCCCTCATCTTGGACATGATGAGCCTCGGTGAGCATGGCGAAGGTCTTTCCCACGCCGGCGGCGTACCCGAAGAACACTTTGAGCCGGCCGCGCCCCTCGAAGCGCTCCGCCTCACCCGCTTCCTCTTCCTCCCGGATTCGCTGCAGGATGGCATCGGGGTCGCCGCGGCCGCCGCCGATCTCCCATCTCTCTCGAACTTCCGCCACGTCACTTGCCCTTTCGCGTCGTCCCGACAGCGCCCCTGCATCCTAGCACGCCCCACCCCTCAGCCGCATCTCATTCGCTATCCGTTTCCCTCAGGTTTTCTCCAAGCGCGCCAAGCTCCACTTACTCCAGCACGCCGTCGAGCATGAGGTTCACCTTCAGCACATTCACCCGCGCTTCGCCGATAATGCCCAACAGGGGGTACTCGGTGCACTGAGCAATAATGGCACGCACCTCTCTCTCGGGCCGTCCCGTTGCCGCAGCGATACGTTCCACCTGGTAATCGGCAGCGGCCGGCGAGATATGCGGATCGAAGCCCGATCCCGACACCGTCACCAAATCACTTGGAACGGGCTGCGCGGCACGGTCGGGATGGGCCGCCCGCACCTGCTGTATGCGTTCGTCCACTCGCGCGGCAAACTCGTCGCTCGCGGGACTGAGGTTCTCGGGGCTGTACCACAAAAGCGGCTGCCCCTCCGCATCGGAGAAGGAGCCGGCGTCGACCACCGTGGGCCGACCCCACAAATGGGTGTCGCTCTTAAAGGGCTGTCCCACCAACTCGCTGCCGTACTTCACCCCGTCGACCTCGATAATAGAGCCTGTCGCCTGGTACGGGAACGCTATAGCCGACAGCCCCGTCACAGCCCAGGGGTAAACGATCCCGCACAGCACACTTGCCGCGATAAACAACGCCAGGGCACTCGCGAAGCACCGCGTCACCATCTTTCCACTCATAATGCGTTCTTCCTGTTCTCGAAAATTGCCTTCACAACGGTTCAAACGAAGGCCGCCGCCATGTTGCGGCCCGGATGCCTTTACGCAACGCCGACAAACACCATGAGCGCATCGAGCGCCTTGATGGCCGCAAAGGGAACGATCACGCCGCCCAAGCCGTACACTGCCAAATTGCGCGCGAGCAGACGGTGCGGCGACGCCTCGCGACACTTCACCCCGCGCAGCGCAAGCGGAATGAGCGCGACGATGATAAGAGCGTTGTATATGATGGCCGCAAGCATCGCCGAGGCGGGTGTGGCCAGATGCATGATGTTGAGCACCTCCAAACCCGGATAAAGGGGCACGAGCAGCGCCGGGATGACCGCGAAGTACTTTGCCAGGTCGTTGGCGATCGAAAACGTGGTGAGGCTGCCGCGGGTCATGAGCAGCTGCTTGCCGATACGCACGATTTCGATGAGCTTGGTGGGCGAGGAATCCAGGTCCACCATGTTGCCGGCCTCCTTGGCCGCCTGAGTGCCGGAGTTCATGGCCACGGCCACATCGGCTTGGGCCAGCGCCGGAGCGTCGTTGGTGCCGTCGCCTGTCATGGCGACCAGATGCCCCTCGGCCTGGTAGCGACGGATGGCCGCAAGCTTCGCTTCGGGCGTGGCCTCGGCAATAAAGTCGTCAAGCCCCGCCTCAGCGGCGATGGCAGCGGCCGTGAGAGGGTTATCGCCCGTGACCATCACTGTTTTAATGCCCATGGCGCGCAAGTCGGCGAAGTTGTCGCGAATGCCCGACTTGATGATGTCCTTCAAGTGAATGACGCCGAGCACGCGCGCATCGCGCGCCACCACCAAAGGCGTCCCGCCCGATCGAGACACCTCCTCGGCCACGGCGGCCACCTCCGCGCCAAAGACGCCCCCGCGCGCTTCCACGTAAGCCCGCACGGCGTCGGCCGCACCCTTGCGAATCTCGTGACCCTCGAAATCCACACCGCTCATGCGCGTTTGGGCCGTGAAGGGAACCACCGCAAAACCGGACTGCGCCAACTCGCGCTCGCGGATGCCGAAGCGCTCCTTGGCGAGCACCACCACACTGCGTCCCTCGGGCGTCTCGTCGGCCAGGCTTGCCAGCTGAGCCGCATCGGCAAGTTCGCGCTCGCTAACGCCGCCAACGGGCAGAAAGGCCGCAGCCTGACGGTTGCCGAGCGTGATAGTGCCCGTTTTGTCGAGCAGGAGCACATCTACATCACCCGCCGCCTCGACGGCACGTCCGCTGGTGGCCAGCACATTGGCTGCATTCAGTCGGCTCATGCCGGCAATGCCGATAGCGGACAGCAGCGCGCCGATGGTGGTAGGCGCCAGGCACACGAACAACGCCACCAACGAGGTGATTCCCAGAGGATTTCCCGCGCCGTGCTGCGCGGCGGTAAATGCTCCGAACAGGTACAAGGACAGCGACACCGCAAGAAACACCAACGTCAGCGCGATGAGCAGCAGCTCGAGAGCCTGCTCGTTGGGGGTCTTTTTGCGCGCGGCTGACTCGACCATGGCGATCATCTTATCGAGAAAGCTCTGACCCGCCTCAGCGGTCACCCGCGCTACCAGCCAATCGGAGAGCACCGTCGTGCCTCCGGTAATCGACGACCGATCGCCGCCGCTCTCGCGCACGACCGGCGCCGATTCGCCGGTAATCGCGCTTTCGTCCACACTTGCCGCCCCCATGATGACCTCGCCGTCGGCGGGCACCTGCTCGCCCGCGCGAACAAGGTACACCTGCCCCCGCTTCAACGTAGCCGATCCCACCGCGCGGCCTCGATCAGCAAGAAACGCCGACGGGTCTTCCATCGTGGCGGCATCAGCGAGGGCGGCGTTGTCTATGAGGCACGCCTCGACATCGCGTTTGGCGGAGCGCAGCGCATCGGCCTGCGCCTTGCCGCGACCCTCGGCGAGCGACTCGGCAAAGTTTCCGAACAGCACCGTCGCCCACAGCACCACGCAAATTGCCGCAATGTAGCCCCACGGAGCGTCAGATATGCCCGCGAGCGCCAACGCAAGCAGCACGGTGGTCAAACAGGCCGACAGATACACCATGAGCATAACCGGATTTTGAGCCTGGCTGCGAAAGGACAGCTTGGCAAAAGCGTCGCGAATCGCTCGTTTCGTTTCCTTTTTCATAGACCACACACCTTACCTAGAACGCACCCATGAACTGCTCGGCCAGAGGTCCCAGCGCAAAAGCCGGAAGAAGGGAGAGCGCGCCGATGAGCACGATGATGACCAACAGCAGCACGGCGAACAAAGCGCCGGAGGTGGAAAGCCCGACCGCTCCCGTCGCCTGAACCTTGAGCTGCGCCAAATTCCCGGCGAGCACCAGCGCCGCAGCGAGCGGAACCAGGCGGGCAAAGAGCATTTCCACCCCCAGCACCACATTGATCAGCGGCGTGTTCGAGCTCAGACCGGAAAGGCCGCTGCCATTGTTTCCGCCGGCCGAGGTGGCCGCATACAGCAACTCGGTAAAACCGAAGGGAGCCGGAGTTCCCACCGCCGCCGCGCTGGCGGGGCTCATCACAAGCACCGATGCGGCAAGCAGGATGGCTAGCGCCGGCGCCACCACGATAACGACCGCCATGCGCATCTCGGCCGGACCCAGCTTCTTTCCCAGGTATTCAGGAGAGCGTCCTATCATCAAGCTCGCAACGAACACCGCCAGCACCGCGAAGCCTAGCAGGCCCACCAACCCCGTGCCGACACCGCCGCCGACCACCTCGCCAAGTCCGATGAGCGCCAGCGGCACCAGCGTTCCGATAGGAGTCATGGCCTCGATTGATGCGTTGGCCGAACCGTTGGAAGTAGCGCTCGTGAGCGCCGTCCACGCCGCCGATTCTCCGACGCCGATACGACATTCCTTTCCCTCCATATTGCCAGCCGACTGATCCAAGGCGCCCAGATACACTGCCCCATCGGCTGAAAGCTGGGGCGTGGCCGCCGTCTCGGCGGCGATAACGGAAAACAGGCCCGCCGCGAGAATCGCGAGGACAACCGTCATGAGCGCGCGACTCTGCCGACGGTCGCCCACCATGCGCCCGAAAGCAAATACCAGAGCGAAGGGGATGAGCGGCATCGCCGCGCATTGGAGGAGATTCGTAAGCGGCGTGGGGTTCTCCAAAGCCGAGGCGGAATTCGCGCCGTTGAAACCGCCGCCGTTTGTTCCCAGCTGCTTGATAGCCACCTGAGACGATTGCGGACCGAGCGGTACGACCGCCTCGGTCACCTCCTGCACCGCCGTCGGATCATCGGCATCGACGAGAGCCCCCTCGGCATCAACGCTCACCGGCTCCAAAAGCTGCACCATCTCATAGCCCTGAAACGTCTGGGGAGATCCCTGCCATACTCCCACCAAAGCGAGCACCAGCGACAGGGGCAGCAGCACGTAGAGCACCGCGCGCACGACATCGACGAAGAAGTTCCCGAGCTTGCCGCCGTCCGAAGATGCCAGGCCCCTCAGCAACGCGAATGCCACCGCGATGCCGACGGCCGGCGAAAGGAAGTTCTGCACCGCCAGACCAACCGCCTGCGAGAAGTAGCTCAGATTCGTCTCACCGGCGATAGGCTGCCAATTGGTGTTCGTCACAAAGCTCGCCGTCATATTGAAGGCCGTATCGAGCGCAAGCCCCGGAAAGCCCTCGGGGTTCCAAGGCAGTGCGCCTTGGCAGATCAGCAGGGTGAAGAGGCCAATAAAGCTTACCGCCGTAAAGGCGAGCGCACTGGCGAGAAAACGCCTCCAATCCATACCATCATCCTCGCGCGCGCCCACAAGACGGCACGCAGAGCGCTCGAGCGGGCCAAGCGCACGCCGAATGAGAAGGGGCCGACCTTCCATCACGTCAACCAAATACCCCGAAAGCGGGAGGGCGCAGGCCACGACGAGCGCCACCAGCACGCCCGCCTGCAGAAACTCCGACCCCGCGATCGCGCTCATCGCTGCTCACCGCCCCGCAGCAGCAAAACTGCCAAATACGCCATCGCGACGAGCGCCAACACGCCCACGATAGGTGTCACCACGAACATGATCTTGCCCTTGTCTCTCAAGATCCCGCAGGACCGCTTGCCAACATCCGGGAGGCAACGCGCTTCGCGCGCAAGAGCACCACCCGATGAATGTCAGCATAATCAGCAAGGGCTAAAGACGCCGTTAAGGTTCATGCGCCCGCATTAAGACGGTATTAAGATTGCAGTCCGGCAGCTCGTCTCCGCGTCTGCGTCGCATCCGCCCCGCTATTCAGCTTTCAACGGATACAGCGCGAGCGAGCTAGAAGCAACGGCGCCTCGAACGCTGGTGCACCGGACGCCACTTCGGAGGTCGTCGCCGATTTTCAACGCATGTTTGACGCAGTTCAAGCTATAATTCGCCCTGAAAGACACGTATGACTTGCCCGAGCAAAGGGCAAGTCGCAACAGCAAAGGAGCATTCGCATGAAGATCGCCATCCCCAGCGAAACCGACGCCGGCCTCGAGAGCATCCGCAGCGGGCACTTCGGCCACGCCGCGTACATGACCGTCGTCGAGTTCGATGACGACATGAACATCGTGGGCGTCGAGTCGGTGAAGAACGCCGATCACGATGCCGTGGGTTGCGGCGGCGTGATCGACTTCGTCTCCGGCATCGGCGTCGACGGCATTCTCACCGTGGGCATGGGCATGCCGCCGTTCACTCGCTTCACCAACGCCGGCATCAAGGTTTACTCCGACACCACCGAGCCCAACGTCGGTAACGTGGCCCGCCTGTTCGCGGAGGGCAAGGTCGCGCTCATGGATCCCGCCAACGCCTGCCGCCACTAGAGAAGGCCTCGGCCCGCAAAGGCCACGGGGCACCTGCCCCATCGCTCGCCCAGCCCGAAGAGCCGCCGACTCTTCGGGCTTTTGTTTTGGGCTCAACGCTCCGGGCCGCTAAGGGCAATCGGAAACGCCCGAACCCTGACGCCCGGAGCCGCTAGTACGGCACCTCCAAGTCGCCATGGGCCAAAGCGTCGGTGCTAAGCGGCGAGAACGCCCCGGCCCGATAGCGGTCGAGCGCCACTTCGGCGATCATGCCGGCGTTGTCGCCGCAGGAGGCGAGCGGCGGCATCACGAGGCGCACGCCCTCCTCGGCGCACATCTGCTCGTAGGCGGCGCGCAAGGTCGGATTGGCCGCCACGCCGCCGCCGAGGCAGAAGGTGGGCGCCCCCGTCTCGCGCAGGGCCGCGCGGGCTTTGGCCACCTGCACGTCCACAACGGCCGCCGTGAAGCTCGCGCAGATGTCGGGCACATTGAGCTCGCGCCCGGCGGCGCGCTCGTTGTTGATGTAGGTGACCACGGCGGTCTTCAGGCCCGAGAGCGAGAAGCGCAAATCACCCGAATGCAGCATGGCCCGGGGGAACGGAATGGCATCCGGGTCGCCCTCGGCGGCGAACTTCGAGACGACCGGGCCGCCGGGGTAGCCCAGGCCCAGCGCCTTGGCCACCTTGTCGAAGGCCTCGCCCACCGCATCGTCGATCGTCGCGCCGAGCACGCGATAGTCGCCCCAGTCGGCCATATGCACGAGCAGAGTGTTGCCCCCGGACACGAGCGAGACCACCGCCGGCGGCGCGAAATCCTCCAGCCCGATCTTGTTGGCGTACAGGTGCCCTTCCAAATGATTCACCACGATAAAAGGAATGTCGGCGCCCCAGGCCGCGCCCTTGGCGAAGGCCACGCCCACCACGAGTGCGCCCACGAGTCCCGGCGCGTAGGTGACGGCCACGGCATCGAGGTCGCGCCAGCGGAGGCTCGATCGCCCCAGGCTCGCCGCAGCGACGTCGAGCGCCTCGTCGCACACGCCGCAGATGGCCTCGATGTGCTTGCGGCTGGCAATTTCGGGGACGACGCCGCCGAAGCGGGCGTGGAAATCCACCTGGGTCGCCACCACGTCCGAGCGCAAAACTCCCCCGCCGTCGATGACGGCGGCGGCCGTCTCGTCGCAGGAAGACTCGATGGCCAGAATGAGAGGATGATTTGTCGCGATCACATCGCTCTCCCCGTAGGGGGCGACCTCGGTCGCCCCTGGATACGAAGCATGGCCGGGCTGCGCGTTAGCCGCTCCATCCTCGCGGCCGAGGGCGGCGCAAGCGGCGCCCCTGCGGGATTCGTCCGCGACGCTCTCGCCGTTCGGAACCGCTGCCAGGGTGATGGTGGGCAGAGGGCCCTGCATGATGAGGGCGTCCTCGCCGTCGGAGTAGTAGCGCGGGCGGCGGCCCAGCACCTCGTAGCCGAGGGCCGCATACAGCGCTTGGGCCCCGGCGTTTGCGGCACGTACTTCCAGCGAGCTCGTGCGCGCCCCCAGGTTGCGGGCGTCGTCGGCCACGCGGGCGAGCAGCACCCGAGCGATGCCGTGACGGCGCCACGCGGGATCCACCCCCACCTTCAGAATCTGCAGATCGCCATCGACCACCCAGCCGCCGGCATAGCCCACCAGCGGCGCCTCGGCGGAAAGCGGCATCTTCGGGTCCGCGGCGTAGGCGGCCCACCATACCCGGTCGGCGCGGCCCAGCTCGTCGGCCACGAGCGTCTCGTTCCACGCATCGGTTCCCATCACGGCCGCCTCCAGGGCCGCCACATCGGCCACATGACACGCATCGAGCGGCTTGTAGGCGATGCCCTCGCCGTTGGCCCGGGCGTTGGCGATGGCCGTGTCGTTCATGGTCACGTGCTTCGAGCCCCGCTTGCCCGCCAGGGCGCCGTCGGCCCGGGCCAGGCGCTGCCGCTCATTCTCCTCGGCGTCCGACAGGCGCGTGTACACGGGCAGGGCGAAGGCCGGATCGTGGCGCTCGGCGTCGAAGGGATCGCACTCCCCCGCGCGCCATGAGGCCCGAAGCGCCATCAAGAGGCCCGCGCCCGTCGGCGTCCACAGCGCCTCGGGCAGAAGGATGCCCGCGCCTTCGAAAAGCTCCACGTACTTGCGCAGGGCATCGCCCGCGATCAGGCGATCGGAGGCACTTGTCGCGCCGAGCTCTTCGGCGAAGGCATCCGCCTTGATCACGCGGTCGGCGGTCACGCGCTCCGCCCCCGCGTCGCTCAGGCGGTATTCCACGGGATACACCTCGCGGCGCATGGCGTCGGCCACGACGAGCAATGACCCGCGCTCGCTCGCCTTCCACGCGCCCCAGGCCACCGCGTCCAGCGACGAGACGCCCACAAGGCCCACCTCTAACGCGGACGCGATGCCCTTGGCACAGGCCAGGGCGATGCGCACCCCGGTGAACGATCCCGGTCCGCGCCCCACGGCCACGCAGGCGATCTCGCCGCGGCCCACGCCGGCCTGGGCGCACAGCTCATCGATACGCGGCAGTAGCTGGGTGTTCGACGCCCGCCGCGCCTCCACTTCCACGCTCGCCACGCACTCGATCGACTGCGTGGCGGCATCAAGCTTTCCCAGCCCAATGGCAATGACCTCGTTGGCCGTGTCGAAGGCAAGTACGAAAGAACGCTGTGTATTCAAAGGGAGAACCTTCCCGAAAACGACAAATCAGTGCGGCCTATTGTACCCCACTGCCCGCGCGCCGCAAGATAGCGAACCCAAGATAGCGAACTGCCCGAGGTCTCTCTACAGCTGGCACTTTCCCAAGCGCGATTTGGAATCGTTGGCCCAGACGCACAGAAGCTGGCGCGAGCGGGAGCCGAAGGAGTGCGCGACGATGCGCCGTGCGCCGTCGCCGTCGGCTGTGATGGCGATCTCCAGATAGTCGTAGGGCATGTCCTCGGGGAACTTCTCGGCCCATTCCACGAAGGCCGCTCCGTCTCCGTCGCCGTCGATGGCGCTGTAGTAGTCGATGTCCTCCAGCTGCCAGCGCGCATCCAGCCGGTACAGGTCGTAGTGGTACAGCGGCAGGCGCCCGTCGTGGTACTCCAAAAGGATGTTGAAGGTGGGGCTTGTCACCGCCGCCCGCACGCCGAGGGCTGCGGCCACTCCTTGCACGAACTGGGTCTTCCCCGCCCCCAAATCGCCGGTCAGAACGATGGTGTCGCCCGCATGCAGATAGGGCGCGAGCGTCGCCGCCAGCTGCTTGGTAGCCTCGGGGGTCGTAGTGGTGCGCTGATATGTCAGTCCGTTCGCCATGCTCCCATCATAGGCCGTCGGCCGCGCTTCGCAAGAGCACCCGCAGGGAAGCCGCAAAACCTGACCGAATTACCCACATTCCTGAAGAATTCGGCAGATTCTTCTACGCCCTCTTCGTGCCATGGCAGGCGTACATGACCAGCCCCACGGCCACGCCGCCAACGATGTTGCCCAAGGTCACGGGAATGAGGTTCGCGAAGATGAAGTCGCCGAAGGTGAGCAGGGCGGTGTTGATGCCCGCCGCATCGATGAGCCCCGTGTAGGCCGGATTCAGGTAGGCGAAGATGCCCGCGGGCACGTAGTACATGTCAGCGACGCAGTGCTCGAAGCCGGCCAGCACGAAGCCCATGATGGGGAAGAAGATGGCGAGCACCTTGCCGGCGGTGTCCTGGGCGGTGTTGGCCTGGTACACGGCGATGCACACCATGAGGTTGCAGAAGATGCCCAGCACGAAGGCGTTCATCCACGGCAGCGCGTTCTTCGCGGCAGCCACCTTGGCCGTGTACACCGCCAAGTCTCCCCCGCCGATGTTCAGCTGGCCGAAGAACGCCATGCAGGCGGCCAAGGCCACGGCCCCCACGAGGTTGCCGAGAAACACGATGCCCCAGTTGCGGAAGAGCCGCCCCCAGGTGATCTGGCCGTCGATGGCGGCGGTCACCATAAGGGCGTTGCCCGTGAACAGCTCGGTGCCCATGAGGATGACCATCATGAGGCCGACGGGGAAGATGAGCCCCGACATGAGCCGCACGAGCCCGGCGTTCTCCAGGCCGTGGGCGGCCGTGGACGAGGTGACCGCGCCGAGCCCGATGAGCACGCCGGCGGCCACCGCCAGCAGGAACAGCCGCCATGCCGGCGAGGCGGCCTTGCCCACGGAGGCCCTCATGTAGTTGTCGGTGATCTCGGTGGGGCTGAAGATGGCCATGGTTGCTCCTCTTCGGTCAATCGTCGCGCATCGGTACGCCTCCCATCATTCCACGAGAAGCCGCGCCCGACCCCCGCGGGCCCGCCCCAATCGGGCAGCGGCGTCGCGGGCCGCCGAAGGCGGACGGAAGCGACCGGCGGACGGCCGCCGGCGGCCACAGCGGGGATGGCGGCCCAAAAGGTGCCGCTCATACAGTCATATCACCATTTTATGGGAAAGGGCGCGACACATTACCCCCCTTTCCATGGGAAGCGCGAAAGCGGCAAGAGGGGCAGTATGGGCACCGAGGCGGCACAAGCCGCCCCGGGCGCGGAGAAGCGCCCACGTGCAACGACCCCAAGGAGGGAAACATGGAGAACATGGATCGACGGACGTTCCTCAAGGGCGGGGCCGGCCTGGCGGCGGGCGCCGCACTTCTGGGCGCCGCCGGCTGCGCCCCGTCGACTCCGGCAGCCAACGACGCGCTCGCCAGCACGGCGGCCGGCGAGCTGCCGGCCGACCTCAAGGAGAGCGACTTCGAGTTCAGCATCGTGGAACGCGAGCCCATTACGGAATTTGCCGCCGAGGAAACCTACGACATCGTCGTAGTAGGCGCGGGCTGTGCCGGCGTGCCCGCCGTGCTCACCGCCGTGGAGGAGGGCGCGAAGGTGGCCTGCCTCCAGAAGGAGGCCACGGTCTCGGCCAACGGCAACGGCTGCTCCTTCGTCGTAAAGGCCCACTCGAACCCCGCCGGCATCGTGCGGTGGCGCAGCGACTGGGCCCGCCTCAACGACTGGCGCATCAACAACGAGCTGTTCAACTACTATGTGGAATATGCCGAGGAGGCCGTGCCCTGGGTTATCAGCCAGGGACGCTCGGTCGGCATCGAGCCCATCGAGTTCCTCACCGACAGCTCCATCCGCTACGACGATGGCGGCGTCGTCGCCGTGTGCGATGCCACCCAGGCCTCGAACCAGGATCTTATGGTGGCCCTGGCCCAGAAGGCGGCCGAGGGCGGCGCCACGTTCTACTACGAGACCCCCTGCGTGCAGCTGGTCCAGGAGGAGGACGGCACCGTAACGGGCGCCATCGGCAAGCAAAAGGACGGCAGCTACGTCAAGCTCAACGCCACCAAGGGCGTCGTGCTGGCCGCCGGCGACTACATGAACAACGAGTCCATGGTGGACCGCAATTTGCGCGACGCCGCCATGTTCCCCCTGTGCCTGGTGAACCACACCGGCGACGGCCACATCCTCGGTATTCTGGCGGGCGGCCGCATGGCGCCCCTCGGCCATGCGCGGCAGATCCACACCAACTACATCGGCCCCTTTATGTTCTACCCCTTCCTGGCCCTCGATGTCCACGGCAAGCGCTTCTGCAACGAGACCATCCCCATGAGCAGCCTGAACATCTCCATGTCCGCCACTTACAAGCCCGAGGACCGCGGCATCCACTTCCGCATTTTCGACTCTAAGACCGAGGGCGCCGTGGAGGGCATTCCCGGCGTGCCGCCGGTGGCCCTCGTGGGCGAGGGAAGCGCCTGGATGGATCCGGAAACGGTGGTATCGGGCAACACCCTGGAGGAGCTCTGCGAGGCGGCGGGCATTCCCGTGGCCGACGGCGTCGCCAGCATCGAGCGCTACAACGAGCTGTGCGCCAAGGGCTGCGACGACGACTTCGGCGTCGCCGGATCCGATATGGCGGCCATCGACACTCCCCCCTTCTTCTGCATCAAGGGCGATGTGGGCATGTCGGGCATCAACGCCGGCGTCATGGTGGACAACCGCTACCGGGTGATCGACACCGAGGGCGCCCCCATCCCGGGCCTGTACGCCGCCGGCATCCAGGCGGGCAACCCCTGCGGCGGCATCAACTGGAGCATGCCGGGCGGTTTCTCGAACTCGCACATCTTCACCGCCGGGCGCTACACGGTCATCCACGCGCTGACCGGCGACATGACGCCCGCCCACCCGGCGAGCTTCGAGGACCTCGCCGACTCCTTCGTCGGTGAAGACGGCGGCTACGCCTGGGACAGCCCCCTCTGCGCCACGGCTATTACCGTCTGGTAAGCCAAGAACCCCTCGTCCCTCCCTTTGCGACCGGGCCCCTCAGCGGGCCCGGTCGTTTCCATTCGCGGCCTCGTTAACCATGTCGATCAGCTCCTGGCGCGAGTGCACGCCGAGCTTCCGATAGAGGCTCTTCGCGTAGGTCTGCACGCTGCTCACCGAAAGGAACAGGCGCTCGGCGATCTTTTTCTGGGTGTTGCCGCGATAGAGCAGCCCGAGCACCTCCCCCTCCCGCTCGCTCAGCCCATGGGCATCGGCCATGGCGGCGAGAATCTCCGATACATCGGCGGCGCCTGCAGCGCATTCGGAGCTTGCGGGCTCGGCACCGTCAGGGCGCAGGCGCACGAACCAGAGCATCCCCAGCGTCATGGCGAAGGCCGTGACGAGCATGACGGCGTTGACCACCGAGTCCATCTGTCCGGGAGAGAGCCCGATAAGCCCGACGGTATGGATGGCGCAGTCGACGGCCACGATGAGCATGGGCGCAGCGACCGCAGCCAGCCACCAAGGGAGGTCCCGCGCTCCCATGCCCTCTTGAACCGCCACCCACAGCAGCGTGATGGCCATGGGGCGACTTGACAGGATCAAGGCCCGGCACAGCACAGCCAACGGCGAGTAGAGCAGGGCGGTGCAGTAGAGACAGGCGATGCAGAGGATGAAGAAGCCGAGCCACGGAAAGGCCGCGCGCCGCTGCCGCCATGCGGCGAGGGTGAAGAGGCAGAAGGCCGGATAGAGCACGAGGGCGAAGGCACAGTGAATCCATCCATCGGAAAACCAGGTCTCGCCCCGAGCCACCGACGAGAGGCTCATGAACGCCCCGCTTCCCAGTAGGTAGCAAAGCAGAATGGCCGTCGCGGGCACGGCGGCGCGCCCCGAAAGGGACGGCGCGAGGCGGGACGGAAGCGGTGCTTTGGGGGCATCGCAGCCAATGTGGCCGAGAATCACCAGGAAGATACTGCTCAGGGCGAACATGAGAGGGTTTGAGATGTCGCCGGTGGGCAGGGGATCCGTAAGCGCCACGATGGCCTCGCCGATTAGGAACGACAGGAGCAGGGAAAGGGCGAGCACGACGGCGTTGTCCCGAGGGGTCAAGCGCCGCGATGCCGCCGCGAGGGCCAGGGCAATCACTACGCCGTAAAGCGCCATGATGGCGGGGTAGGCAGCCATCATCCAACGCGGGACCGCTCCGGCATCGGCGCTGGCAACGAGCGCGGCCGCGCAGGCGAGCAGCAAGGCGCCGGACCCGACGATGGCCGCCGTGCTGCCGGCCACCCGTTCGGCCAGGCTGTCGCGAAACACCACGAGCACCCCACCCATAAGGGCCATGGTGACGAGCGTGATGAGGTTGCTGGCGAAGACGGGGCCTGCAACGTAGGAGGCATGGGACTCGGGCAGCACGTTCGCCGGGTAGGGGAACAGCACGAACAGCGACCAAAAGCAGGCGTAGGCCAGCGCGAGCAATGCGATGCGGTGCTTCTCCAACCCTCCCCCTCCTTGGAAACGACGCTATTGGCGGAAACGGCCGCGATGGGCCGCCTCCATTATACCCGTTGCCGGACGAGCCCGCGGGGGCGGCCGCGGAATCGATGAGCGGCTAGCGTCGCAGCGCGACCTCGGCGGCGCGCACGACGTGGGCCATGGTGACGCTCGTGGTCACCCCGCCGAGGCCCCGGGGCACCGGTGTGATGGCACCGTCCTCGCCGAGCACGGAAGCGACGGCGTTGAAGTCGACGTCGCCGCACAGGTTCCCTGCTTCGTCGAAGTTGATGCCGACGTCGAGAACCGTCTGGCCCGGCGAGAAGTACTCGGCCCCATACGCCCGCGCACGCCCCGTGGCGCACACGACGATGTCGGCCTCGCGGGTATGGGCGGCCACGTCCGCCGTGCGGGAATGGGCCAGCGTCACCGTGGCGTGGCGCGCGAGCAGCATCATAGCCACCGGTCGGCCGATCACGAGGCTGCGCCCGAGCACCACCACGCGCTTGCCCGCAACGGGAATGTCGTAGAAATCGAGCGTTTCCAGACACGCCTGGGCCGTAGCGGGCGGGAAGCCCTCGCCCGTGTCGGCGAACACGCCGGCGAGAGACGCCGACCCGATGCCGTCGATATCTTTGGCCGGGGACAGGCGATCGCACACGGCGCGCTCGTCCATCTGCGGCGGAAGCGGACGGAACATAAGGCAGCCGTGGATGCGCGGATCGGCGTTCACGGCATCGATGACCGCTTCCAGCTCAGCCTGCGTCGCCTCCGTTGGCAGCACGAAGCGGCGCACGGCAATGCCATGGAGATCGGCTTGGCGGGCGCAGGTGCGCTCGTAGGACAAATCGTCGGGCCGCTCCCCCACGCGCACAATGGCGAGCGTCGGCGCCACGCCGTGCGCCCGCAAGCGGTCGATGCGAGGCAGCAGGCGCTCCCATAGGGCCGAGGATACTTCCTTGCCGTACAGAATCCTCGCCATCAGCTAAGCCTCTTCACGACATCGGCGTACACCTCATCGGCCATGGCGCCCCCTGCGGCGAGAAGGTCCTCCATCTGATTGCGGTAGCCGTCGGCCCGCTCGACATCATCCATGGAGCCGATGTTGATGACCACGTTCAGGCTCGCCGCCATAAGCGCTGCTTTGGCGAGCACGGCGGCCGCCCCGGCATCCGAGAGAGCCAGCACCGAGCCGTGCCGGGCCACGAACACGCAGGACTCGATGACCTGCAGGCAGCAGGCCATGATCTCAAGCGGCACCTCGCAAGCGCCCACAAGCGCCTGCTGCAGCGCCGCGCTCTGGGCCGCGCGCTCAGCATCGGTGTCCTTGGGCATCCCGTAAGCGGCAGCGAGGGGTTCGAAGGCGCGAGCGTCCTCGTCGATGAGCGACAGCAGGTGCGCCCGCGTGTCGTCCAGCTCGACGAGCTCGGCCCGCATCCGCTCCTCGACATCGGCGTACTTCTTCTTGCCCACGGTGAGGTTGCCCACCATGGAAGCCAGCGCCGACGCAAGCGCCCCCGCATAGGCCGAGGCCCCGCCTCCACCGGGAGTCGGGGCCTTTGAAGCCAGCGCCTCCACAAACTCGGTATCGACCACGCAAACCCTTCTTTCCGAAAAAGCAGGGCTCGGACTCGGTGCGGTGGTGCCGCGCGCAGTTCATTGAAGTGCACGAAGCACGTCCGGAGCAGAACTCCGACGGTGCACTTCAATGTTGTTTGAGCACGGCACTTCCGCTCCGAGTCCGAGCCCGGACAACTACGTAAATGCTAGAACAACCCCGTGATCGTGCCGTCTTCCATCACATCGATCTTATGGGCGGCGGGGGCCTTCCCCAAGCCAGGCATGGTCATGATGGAGCCGGTGAGCGCCACGATGAAGCCGGCGCCAGCGGACACCTTCACCTGGCGCACCGTGATCTGGAAATCGCGGGGAGCGCCCAGCTTGGTGGCGTCGTCCGAGAACGAGTACTGGGTCTTGGCCATGCACACGGGCATCTCTCCGAAGCCCAGGGCCTCCAGCTGCGCGATCTCCTTCTGCGCCGCGGGCTCGAACACCACGCCGTCGGCATGGTAGACGCGCTTGGCGATGGCCTCGATCTTCTCAGCGATAGAGAGGTCGTCCTCGTAGGAGAACGTGAAGGTCTCCGCAGAGCGACCGGCCTCATCCCCGTTCTCACACAAGGCCACCACCTCATCGGCCAGGGCCAGGCCGCCCTCGCCACCGCGCGCCCACACCTCGGACAAAGCCACGTTCACGCCCAGCTCGCGGCACTTCGCCTCCACGAGGTCGAGCTCGGCCTTCGTGTCGGTCGGGAAGGCGTTGATGGCCACCACGCAGGGCAGGTTGTACACGTTGGTGATGTTCTCCACGTGCTGCAGCAAATTCGGCAGGCCCGCCTCCAGCGCCTCCAGGTTCTCCTCGTTGAGATC
Source organism: Adlercreutzia sp. DFI.6.23 (assembly GCF_024462535.1). Lineage (NCBI taxonomy): Bacteria > Bacillati > Actinomycetota > Coriobacteriia > Eggerthellales > Eggerthellaceae > Adlercreutzia > Adlercreutzia sp. DFI.6.23. The sequence continues at coordinate 155,799 of NZ_JANGBP010000007.1, read as the reverse complement.
GGCCTTGGCCACGCCGCCGTGGTTCTTCAGCGCGCGCACCGTGGCGACGACCACCACCGCATCGGGCTTAAGGCCGGCGAGGCGGCACTTGATGTCGAGGAACTTCTCCGCGCCCAGATCGGCGCCAAAACCAGCCTCGGTGACGCAGTAGTCGCCGAGCGCCATGGCCATGCGCGTGGCCATGATGGAGTTGCAGCCGTGGGCGATGTTGGCGAAGGGACCGCCGTGGACGAAGGCCGGGGTACCCTCCAGCGTCTGCACGAGGTTCGGCTTCAGGGCGTCCTTCAGCAGCGCGGCCATGGCGCCTTCGGCCTTCAGATCGTGGGCCGTGACCGGTTTGTCGTCGTAGGTGTAGCCCACCACGATGCGGCCCAGGCGCTCCTTCAGGTCGGTGATGGAGGTGGCCAGACAGAAGATGGCCATGACCTCCGAGGCCACGGTGATGTCGAAGCCGTCCTCGCGGGGCACGCCGTGGGCTTTGCCGCCGAGGCCGTCCACGATGTGGCGCAGCTGGCGGTCGTTCATGTCGACCACGCGTTTCCAGGTGATCTTGCGCACATCGATGCCGAGCTCGTTGCCGTTCTGGATGTGCGCGTCGAGAAGCGCCGCGAGAAGGTTGTTGGCTGCGCCGATGGCGTGGAAGTCGCCGGTGAAATGCAGGTTGATGTCTTCCATGGGAATAACCTGGGCGTAGCCGCCACCGGCCGCACCGCCCTTGATACCGAACACCGGGCCGAGCGACGGCTCGCGCAGCGCCACGACCACGTTCTTGCCGCGCAGCGAAAGCGCATCGGCCAGGCCCACCGTCGTGGTGGTCTTGCCCTCTCCGGCCGGCGTGGGATTGATTGCGGTCACCAGGATGAGCTTGCCCGGGGCGTGCTCATCCTCGCGCAGCAGGTTGTAATCGACCTTCGCCTTGTAGTTTCCGTACAGCTCAAGGTACTTTTCGTCGACGCCGGCAATGGCAGCGATCTCGCCAATAGGTTTCGGTTCGGTCGCCTGGGCAATTTCAATGTCGGTCAACACGTCGGGCCCTTCTTTCTCATGTCGCGGCGCGCAGGCGTACCTGGCAGCCTCATCGATAGATGGCGCAGCGCCGGCGGAAGGAATCGTCCTGCCGACCAAACGCTGACGCTCCCATTCTAGCGATGCGGCCGCGCCCCGTCGCCCCTCTATCCCCAAAGGGCGCAACTTCCCCTCATTGCGGGGATTCCCGAAGGCATCCGCGCCCAACAGCCCCTAGCGGTAGGCGCGATCGGCGATAAGGCGCAGGCCTTCCAGCGTCAGCTCGGTGTTCACCTCGTCGATGGTGCTCGAGTAGCGCTCGACGACCGGCGCCAAACCGCCCGTGGCGATGACCTTCGCCGAATAGCCCAGCTGGTCGAAGATGCGGCGCACCAGGCCGTCCACGCGATCGGCCTCCCCCAGCATGATGCCCGACTGGATGGCCTCCACCGTATTGGTGCCGATGACCGCCGGCGGTGCCACCAGCGCGATGTCCGGCAGCTGAGCGCCGTGAGTGAACAGCGCGTTGGCCGAAGTCTGCACGCCCGGCGCGATAACGCCACCGCGGAAGCGGCCGTCGCGATCGACGACCTCGATGTTGGTGGCGGTGCCGAAATCGACCACCACCACCGGCGCCCCGTAAAGCGCCCGGGCCGCCACCGCGTCGGCCACCCGGTCGGCACCGATCTCGCGGGGGTTGGGGTAATCGGCGTCGAAGAGCCCGGCGGCCGTCTCGGCGTTGCACACCAGCGAGAGCGCGCCGGTGGCATCCTTGATCGCCTGCATCCAGGCCTTGGTCAGCTGGGGCACCACCGAGGCGACCGCCGAGGCGCGCACCTGGGAAAGATCGAGGCCCTCGAGGGAAAACAACGTGGAGAAGACGATGCGCAGCTCGTCGGCCGCCGCCTTCCGATTGGTGGCGATTCGCCACATCGCGCGCAGAGAATCCCCCGCGTAGACCCCGATTACGGTATGGGTGTTACCGATGTCAATAGCAAGTAACATAATTATGACAATCTTCCTCAGTTTTCCGGCCCTGCGGGCTTATTTGCGTATAGTTAGCACATGAGAGATTATAGCAATGTCTCAACGATATGCCCCCGACGGGCATTCGTCGATATGACGAGAGAAAGGCAAGACCATGATAGAGACACCGAGCCGCATCCTTGTCGTTGACGACGAGCCTTCCATCACCGAATTCGTCAGCTACGCGTTGAAAAAGGAGGGCTACGAGACCGACGTCGTCGACAACGGCGAGGACGCCTTCGCGTTGGCAAGCGCCAACAACTATGATCTGTTTATCTTGGATATCATGCTGCCGGGCATGGACGGCTACGAGCTGTGCCGTCGGCTGCGTTCGAAGACCACGGCCCCCGTGCTGTTCCTTTCCGCCCGCGACACCGAGCTGGACAAAGTCGTCGGCTTGGAAATCGGCGGCGACGACTATCTCGCCAAGCCCTTCGGCGTGCGCGAGTTGATCGCCCGCGTCCGCGCGCTTCTGCGCCGCGGCCAGGGCGGCGAGTTCCCCGGCGCGAGCAATTCCATCACCGCTTCGGGCATCACGCTGGATGAGGACGCCCACACTGCCGCCGGCGACCACGGCGAGATCGACCTGACGCCCCGCGAGTTCGAGCTTCTGGCCTCGCTCATGAAGAACGCCGGCAAGGTGGTCTCCCGCGAGGATCTGCTTCGCGACGCCTGGGGCTGGGAGTACCTCACCGAGACCAAGACGGTGGACACCCACATCAAGCGTCTGCGTGACAAGATTCACGCCGCCGGCTACGATCCGGCCCTCGTGGAAACGGTACGCGGCTACGGCTACCGCTTCAAGGCGTAAGCCAACTCGCGAGAAATCTGCTCCCATGAAGGGAAGGCTCCCGAGCGGGAGCCTTCCCTTTTAGCGACGGGTTTCTACCGACCGTTTTCTAAGGGTAAATGCCAGTTCGGCCCCGTTATGGCGTGCTGCGATGCCCGTTAAGGGGTGAAATGGCAAGCAAATGCCAGTTCGGCCCCGTTATGGCAACACCCGGACGACCATTTCGGGGCCCAACTGGCATTTGCTCGAGGATTTAGCAGCGACGAGACGCCTACCGCACGGCGACGCGGACGGCGTCGGCGCAGATGACGGCGGCCACGATCTTGCAGAGGTCAACGACCATGAACGGCGCCACCGCCGTGAGGAACGCCGTGGCCAGATCTACGTGCCCCACCACCATGTACTGGGCGCACCCGCACACGTAAGCGATGACCGTGAAGATGATGCCGGCGATAATCTCTACCCCGAAGCTGCGCAGAAACGCACCCGCGCGCTGGAGCGGCGTCATGGCCGTCTTCTCCGCGCGAGTGAGCCGCGGCGCATTCTTGCCGCCGGCCATACCGAGCCTCGTGCGCACTGCGTGCAAAAACAGCGCGGCAGCCGCCACGCCGAAGAGGTATCCCCACAGAAAGCCGCCCGTCGGCCCGGCCAGAACACCGATTCCACCGCGCATGCCCGAGAACACGGGCACCCCCACCGCACCCAGCAGCAAGTAGCCCGTGATGGCCGCAATGGCCTCCTTGGGACTCAGCACCACTATGGCAAACGTGATGGCGAACATCTGCAGCGTGAAGGGAATGGGGCCCAAGGGCACGACCACCCAGGCCGATACCGCCATGATGGCGATGGTCAAGCCGACAAAGACCACCGACCGCGTTCGCTGGGTCGCCTCGCTGCGCGTCTTCGTTGATTCCATGCATCTCTCCTTCCACTCGAAGAATTTCATGGTAGGAGACGAGCGCGCCCCGCAGCCCTCGCGAAGCGCCTCAAGCGGTTAGCGGGCTGCCATGCCAATAAATTTGTGCAAGTGCTCAAAAACTAATCGTACATCGCGGCGAGCTTGCGGAGGCGCACCATTTCCCAGGCCACGAAGATGGCCGTGGTGAAGATGGAGAGGAAGTCAGCCACCGGTGCCGCGAAGTACAATGCGTCCAATCCGGTGAACTGCGGAAACAGCTGCGGCAGCACCACAGGCATCAGGTACAGCAAGGGCACGAGGAACAGAATCTGTCGCGTCAAGGTGAGGAACACCGACTTGGCCGGCTGGCCCGTGGCCTGGAAGTAGTTCGAGCTGACGATCTGGAAGCCCACGAAGGGCAGCATGAGGAACTGCACGCGGATGGCGAAAGCCGTGAAATCAACGAGGCCGTCGTGGGAGATGCCGAAGGCATGGGCGATGGGCACCGCGAACACCTCGACGATGATGAACATGAGCACGGAGATGGAGGATGCCGCCCCGATGCCGTACCACAGCGTCTTGCGAACGCGATTGACGTTGTGAGCGCCGTAGTTGAAGCCGAGCAGCGGCTGCAGGGCGATGGCGATGCCGATGAGCGGCATGACCGAGAACTGCCCGATGCGCTGTACCACGCCAATGGCCGCCAGCGCGTCGTCGGCGCCGATGGGCGTCAGGGCCCCGTATTTCACCAGCTGGAAGTTGATGACGAAGTTCACGATGGCCATGCCCGCCTGCACGCAGAAGCTCGGCAGCCCGAAGGCGAGAATGGTGCGATCCATGGAAAAGCTCAGGCGCATGGCGGGCAAGCGCAGCCGCATGGGAACGTCGCTGCGCAGGCAGAAGTACTGCAGCACCGCCAAACACGAACAGGCCCAGCCGAGCACCGTGGCCAGAGCGCTGCCCATAACCCCCCAGCCGAGCGCCAGAACGAACAGGGCGTTGAAGGCCACCGAGCCCACCAGACCGATGACCATGGTGCCGAGCGCCCGGTTAGGGGCGCCGCAGGTGCGGATGAAGTTGTTCACGCCAAGGCCGATGCACTGCAAGATGAAGCCGGCACAGAGAATCTGGATGAACGTCTGGGCGTAGGGGCGCACCTCCGGCGTGGCGCTCGCCAAATCGAGCACCCAGGAGACCAGCGCCGGATTCCACCCGATGACGAGCACAATGACGGCAGCAACGAGGCTCAAGGACACCACATTGCCCAGGGCGCGCTCGGCATCGTCGCGCTTGCCCTCGCCGAGGCGCAGGGCCGCCAGCGCGTTGCCGCCGTTGCCGATGAGCATGGCGATGGCCATGAACACGATCATGATGGGGTTGGCCACGGTCATGGCCGAAAGGCCGATCTCCCCTACCACGTGCCCCAGAAACACCGAGTCGATGATGGCGTAGGAGCCGTTGATGAGCATGCCCACTACCGAGGGAATAGCGAACTCCGTAATGAGCCGCGGAATGGAGGCCGTCCCCATCCGCAGCACCTTGTCGTCACCCGCCGACGAGGCGCGCAACCGCCCCCCGCGCGGATCTCCGGCTGCTTGGGCGTCCACGCCAAGCTCGCGCTCGCCCTGCGCAGCTGCGCCCTCTTTCAATTCCCCGTCAAGCTTCTTCTCGTCACTCATGCCTTCGCGCCTTTCTTCTCTTCGGCGCTATTGTAGCCCTTACGGCATCACCATGACGTGGGCCTCGCCGGAGGCGACGGGGACGGTGTCGTCGGCGGTGCGGACGAGAAGGCGGCCGCGCTCGTCGACGCCGGTGGCCGTGCCTTCCAAAGTAGCGGTGCCGGCGGCGTCCTCGATGCGCACCGCGCGACCGGTGAGGAAGGACGAGCCCTCGTAGCTGCCCAACGTCGGCATGAAGCCGAGCTCGCGCCAACGACCGTAGTTCACGAGGATGCGGGCGATGACCTCGCGCTGGATGTCGGTGATGACCTCCTCGCGACGAGCAGCCTGCTCGCGCTCCGGCAATGCCGCGATGGCCTGGGCCAGTGACACGAAATGCCCCGGGGCGGATTCAGGGGCCGGCATGATATCCGCCATGTACTCGGGAACGTTGCGACCCTGCACGGGACGGTCGACCTCGGGGCGGAACACGTTGATGCCGATACCCACGCACACGCCGCCCCCGCACGCCTCCAGCGAGATGCCGCAGAGCTTGCGGTACTCGTCGGCGCGCTGGCAGTCGGCGGGCATATAAATCACGTCGTTGGGCCATTTCACTTGGATGCCGTCCTCGAACTGCGGCGCCGCCACCTGGCCTAAGGCGCGCTGGACCGAAAGGCCCACGACCAGGCTCAAAGTGGCCAAGCCGCTACCGGCCACGTCGGGGCGCAGCAGGATGGACATGTACAGGCCGCCCTCGGGACTGTCCCATTCGCGGCCCTGGCGGCCGTAACCGCTCAGCTGGCGCCGAGCGCGCACGATGAGGCCCTCGGCCTTTCCCTCGCGCAACGCGTTCTTCACGACCTCGTTGGTAGAGGTCACCTCGTCAAGCACCGTCAGCTTCATGGCTAGATCCTCCTCGCCTTCCCGACGCGCTCGGCCTCGGGCACGCGCCCCACGGGAGTTCCATCCGCCAGCTCCCAGCCGGGCAGAATCTCCAGCACAGGCTTCACGACGAAATCGCGCTCCGTCACGCGCGGGTGCGGAAGCGTGAGCTCGTCGTCGGACGCAACGTACATCTGGTAGTCGAGAATATCGATATCGAGCGTGCGCGGGCCGTTCTCAATGGCGCGCACGCGGCCGAGGGAGTTCTCGATGCTGTGCAAATACCCCAAAAGCTCTTTGGGCGGAAGGCCGCTGCGCAGGAGCACGACGGCGTTCACGAAGGCATCCTGATCCTCGTAGTAGGCCGGCTCGCTCTCGTAGAACGAGGACATGTCCACGATCTGGGTGTCGGGCAGGCTGCACAGCTGGCCCACGGCGAGGTTCAGCTGGGCGATTTTGGCCTCGGTCTCCTCGCCGGGCTCGGCCACGAGCGCCACGTTCGACCCCAGGCCCAAGAGCACCGCCGGCCGTAAGTCCTTCAGCGCGGCGACCGTCATCTCCACATTGTGGGTGCGCACGACGCTCGCCCCCAGCTCGCAGGCGAGCAGCGCTTCGGCCGCCGAGGCCACGTCGCGGTCGTGAAGCTCCTCCACTTGGTAGGCCTCGCCCACGAAGCGCTTGCGCGAGACCGCCACCATGACCGGATAGCCCAGATGCACGATCTCGTGGAGGTTGCGCATAAGCTCGATGGTCTGCTTGGGAGTCTTGCCGAAGCCGGGGCCCGGATCGACGCAGATGCGGGAGCGATCGACGCCGGCCGCTTCCAAGGCAGCGGCCGCATCGCGCAGGTAGTCGCGCACTTCAGCAACCACGTCCTCGTAGACGGGGTCGTTCTGCATGGTGGCCGGCTCGCCCTTCATGTGCATGACCACACACCCGCAACCGCAGCGACGCACCGCTTCCACCATGGCGGGATCGCGGAAGCCAGACACGTCGTTGACGATGGAAGCGCCGGCATGCAGAGCGCGAGTCGCCACCTCGGCATGACGCGTGTCCACCGACACGCAGATGCCGGCCTCCACGAGGGCCGCGACGACATCCCCAATGCGATTCCACTCCTCTTCAGGCGTGACGGGCGTGGCGCCCGGACGCGTGGACTCGCCGCCTACATCCACGATGGCGGCCCCGGCGCGCACCATGTCAAGCCCGTGCTCCACGGCCGCTTCGGGATCGAGGTACGCCCCGCCGTCGGAGAAGGAATCGGGGGTCACGTTCAAAATACCCATGATGAGGGGCGTGCTGGTGTCGAAGTCGTATTGTCCGCAATGCCAGATCATGAATGCTGAAGCCTCGTCTTTCTCGGCGTTTCCTCCCTTTGATTCTTAGCCGATAAGTGTAACGGCGCAAAAGGCCCGTGTACACTGGTTTCTGATGAGTGTACCGTATTATCTCTTAGAGTGGGCTTCAAGATTGGTCGCGCGCACAAAAAAGAACGCCCGGAGGCGGCGCGCCGCTTTCAAGAACGCCGCGGCAAGGCGACCATGACAAAGCAGCCAAGGCAAGACAGCCATAGCAAGGCGACGCCAAAATAAGAGGCGCGATTTCCTGATTTTCACCTCGCAGCGGGCGCTGGAAGGTGGAAATCGGGAAATCGCGCCAATCTAAGGGCCATTCAGGTGGAAATCGGGAAATCGCGTCTCGCTCTCAGCCCCCCGGAGAAGCCGGCCGCTAATCCCTCTTGTCCGGGTCGGGAGCATCGGCGGAGGAATCCATGTCGTCCTCGCGGTCGATTTCCGCGTTCACCTCGGCCTGGGTGGGCATATCGGAGCGATCGGCATGCTCGGCGGGAGTGCGGAAGGGGGCGTTCGGATCCTGGTCGCCCGGCTCTACCGGCTCGTCTCTCCAATTCGGGTCGGCCAGCGTCTCGCCGGCGTCGGGATCGACCACAGCGCCCGAGCCACCCGCTGCGCCCGGCGTGCCGTTCGCGCCGTCGCCCTCTCCCTGAGCCGCCAGAAGCTCGGCGTCCTTGGCGCGGGCCGCGGCCTCTTCCGCTTCCTTGGCGGCGATGATGTCGTCCTCGCGCGCCAGGTACTCGTCCCACTTGTTGTCGAGCAGCGCCTCGCAGGCCTCGCCTTCCACGGTCTCGCGCTCGAGCAGCACGCTGGCCATGAGATCCATCTGATCGGCGTGGGAGGACAGAATCGCGTGGGCCCTATCGTGGGCCTCCTTCATGATCTTGGCCACCTCTTCATCGATGCGACGGGCCGTCTCCTCGGAGTAATCTTGGGTGTTGCCGTAGTCGCGGCCCAAGAACACCTCGTGGTTGGGCTGGCCGAACACCTGGGTGCCCAAAGGACTCATGCCGTACTGGGTGACGATGGCGCGGGCCATCTTGCTCGCGCGCTCAAGGTCGTTGGAGGCGCCGGTGGTGATGTCGTCGCAGAAGATCTCCTCGGCCACGCGGCCGCCCATGAACACCGCCAGCTCGTCTTTCATCTCGGAAAGCGAGTTTAAAACCTTGTCCTCGTCGGGAATGGAGAGGGTGTAGCCCAGCGCCCGGCCGCGCGAGATGATCGAGATCTTGTGCACCGGATCGGCATGGTCGAGCAAATGCCCCACGAGCGCGTGCCCACTCTCGTGGTAGGCGATAGTGTGCTTGGTCTTCTCGTTCATCACGCGGCCCTTGCGCTCCGGGCCGGCGATAACGCGCTCCATCGACTCGCTCACCTCGCGCATGGTGATGATCTTCTTGCCGCGCCGCGCCGTGAGCAGGGCCGACTCATTCATGAGGTTCGCCAGATCGGCGCCGGTGAAGCCCGGGGTGATCTTCGCGATCTTCGCCAGATCCACATCCGATCCGATGGGCTTGTCCTTGGAATGCACTTCCAGAATGCGCTGGCGGCCCTTCACGTCGGGGGTGTCCACGACGATTTGGCGATCGAAGCGGCCGGGGCGCAAAAGCGCCGGATCGAGCACATCGGCGCGGTTCGTGGCCGCGATGAGCACCACCGAATCATTGGACTCGAAGCCGTCCATTTCCACGAGCAGCTGGTTTAAGGTCTGCTCGCGCTCGTCGTGGCCGCCGCCGAGGCCCGTGCCGCGTTGGCGACCCACCGCATCAATCTCGTCGATGAAGATGATGGCGGGGGAAGCCTCTTTCGCGTCCTTGAACAAATCGCGCACGCGGCTCGCGCCCACGCCCACGAACATCTCGACGAAGTCTGAGCCCGAGATGCTGAAGAACGGCACGCCCGCCTCGCCGGCCACAGCGCGCGCGAGCAGGGTTTTGCCGGTGCCCGGAGGGCCCACGAGCAGGCAGCCTCGCGGAATCTTCGCGCCCATGGACTGGTACTTGGCGGGATTGGCCAGAAAGTCCTTGATCTCCTGCATCTCCTCCACGGCCTCATCGACGCCGGCCACATCGGCAAACGTCACATCGGGGCGCTCCTCCAGAGTCTTCTTCGCCTTGTTCTTCCCGAAGCTCATCTGGGAATTGTTGGCCTGCTGCATCTTGTAGAAGAAGAACATCAGAAGGCCGCCGATGATGAGGATGGGCAGAAGCGTGGCCAGAACCTCCAGGAAGGGGCTCGGCAGCGTCACCTGATAGGAGATGTCGGGATGTGCCGCCAGAAGCTCGCCGAGCGAATCGGAGCCCACGTAGGTGGAGGTGTAGTTGTGCTCTTTGCCCAGCGTGGCCGGATCGAGCGTCGTGGTGGCCACGCCGCCGAGCGCCTTGCCGTCATCGCCGTGCTCGGTCGCCATGAGGGCGTTCAGGGAATCGAAGGCCCCGTTGAAGGCGGCGGCGGCCTCGGAGCCGGCGGTGGCCGCCGGGAAGTAGGTGCCCGACACCGTGTAGTCGCCGGCGGAGTAGGTGACCGACTTCACGCGGCCCTGCTCCACCGCCTGGGTGAACTCGGAGGTGATGAGTTGATCGGTCACAGTGGTGCCCATGGCGCCGGTACGCATGAACTGGCTGCCCACGAAAAACGCCACGGCCAAGAGGATGATGACCATGACCATCGTGGTGCGCTGGGTCGACGCCGGCGGGATTGGTTTCTTGGGATTGTTGTCTGCCATAGTTGATTGCTGCCTTTACTGGTAGATCTCGGGCTTCAGAACGCCGATGTAGGGGAGGTTGCGGTAATGCTCGGCAAAGTCGAGGCCGTAACCGACGATGAACTCGTCGGGGCACTCGAAGCCGATATAGCGGCACGGGATGTCGGCCTGGGCCGGCGTGTTCTTGCGCATGAGCGCCGCCACCGTAAGCGACGCCGGCTCGCGGGACTGCAGGTTCTTCAGGAGGTACTTCAGCGTGAGCCCTGAATCGATGATGTCCTCGGCGATGACGACGTGGCGCCCCCGGATGTCGGTGCTGAGATCCTTCAGGATGCGCACCACACCGGAGCTCTTCGCGCCGTTGCCGTAGGAGGACACGGCCATGAAGTCCACTTCCAGCGGTAGATCGATGGCGCGGATGAGGTCGCAGGTGAACACCGCCCCACCGCGCAGGATGGACACGACCACAATGCCCGCATCCCCGGCAACGTCGGCATAGTCGCGAGTGATGGCCTCGCCCAGCTCGCGCACGCGTATCGCCAGGTCCTGCTCGGAGAAAAGTATCTCTGAGATGTCGTTATGCACGTGAACCACTTTCTCTTTGCCCGCAGCACGCGCTCCTCGCGCAAACGCCGCAGCGCTCTTTAATCGCAGTCCAGTTTACCAAAGACCTTTTCCCGAACAGCCGTAAGACAGCAACGCCACAAATTATGTGCGCTAATTGTCATCGAGCCGCTAAGGGCCGCATCGATACTGGCGGCATGCCAGAGCCCGGCGTCACGCAACCGCAAGACTCAGCCAACATTGATCGCTTAGCATTCTGCGGCCTCGGCGTTCACGAGGTCGGGGAATTCCTTGATGAGGCGTGTCGCAGGCAGGCCGATGATGGTGTCGAGGGAGCCGTCGTAGTGGTCCACCAGCGCGGCGCCCTCGCCCTGGATGGCATAGGCGCCGGCCTTGTCGAAGGACTCGCCCTTCCGCAGGTACTCGGTGATTTCCTCGTCGGTCAGGTCGCGGAAGGTCACATGGCTTATGTCGGCGAAGGTGCGGAAGCCTAGCGACACGTCCTCGGCATTAGGGGCGGCCACCATCCAGACGGACACGGCCGTGATGACCTCGTGGGTGCGGCCGGACAGCTGACGCAGCATGTGCTTGCCGTCGGAGGCGCTGCGGGGCTTGCCGAAGATCTTGCCGTCGAGAACCACCATGGTGTCGGCGCCGATGACGATGAGCATGCCGATGTAGTTCTCGGCCAGCACCTCCTGGATAACCGCGCCGGCCTTGCGCTCGGCGAGCTTCTTGGCGGCCTCTTCGGGGTCGGCGGCCAAATCGGGCTCCAGCGACTCGTCCACCGGGGTCGCCGGCGTGCGCACGGTGAACTTCACGCCGGCCGCATCCAGAAGCTCGCGGCGGCGCGGGCTGCTGGAGGCGAGAATCACCTCGAAGGTGGGCGCAGTCGCAGCTTCCGCTTCCGCTTCCTCTTCCACAGCCTGCTTCAGCTCGTCGGCGACCACCTTCGCGGCAACTTCGTTGGCAAGTTCGTCAGTTCTCTCAGTCATGCTTCTTCCTTCTTGCTCGGAAATAGGCCATGGGCTCCACGAGGACACCCCGCTTGTTCGCGCTCACGGCCAGATCATACTGGATATTGGTCACATACCCGCTGTTGGGCGCGCCGTTCGCGAAGCCAGCGAGCACGGCTTCCACGCTAGCGGCTTCCACCCGCGCATCCGGGCCGAGCATCGCTTCCAAAAGACGCAGCACCGCGCGACGCTGCAGCGGGCGCTCCGCTTTTCCAAAAGCGGGCAGAAGGCGGAAGCCCTCGGAGCGGTCGATGCCGAAGGTGTCGTCCTCGGCCACCCATTCCGCGGACTCCTCGGCCAGCTTCTCGGCCATGTTCTGCAGCATGTCGTCCTCGTCGGCGATGAGGTTCATCGAGCGGGTCAGCACCTCAGGCAGCGCACTGTTCCATTCCTTGGCCACCGGCACGATCTTGTGGCGCACATAGGCGCGGAAGCGGTCGGTGTGGGCGTTGGTGGCATCCTCGCGCCAGAGCGCGCCGGACTCGTCGCGGACCACCGTCTCCCCCGCTGACTCGCGGGCGGAAAGGTAGTCGCGCAACTCGTCGCGGGTGACGTCGAGCAGCGGCCGCACCACGGGCCCGTTGCGGTAGAGCATGCTGCGGAAGCCGCCCGGACCGGTGCCCACGATGGAGCGCATGTAGAAGTTCTCGATGCGGTCGTCGGCGGTATGGGCCGTGAAGATGCGCGCCTCGGAGAGGGGGCGTCCCTCGTGCTGGCACATCGAGCGCAGCGCCTCGTTGGCGGCCAGGTAGCGCTCGCGCCGGGCCACGGCTTCCACGTTCTCGCGGCTGCGCTCGGCTTCGGCAGCGATGTCGATGGAGCAGATGAACAGCGGGATGTCCAGCGCCTCGGCCAAAGCCGCCACGAAGCGCTCGTCGGCATCGGCGTCCTCGCCGCGCAACTGGTGGTTCACGTGCAGCATGGCCACCGGTCCCACATCGCCCGCCTCGCGCAGGGCAGCGCCCAAATACGCCAGCGCCGTGGAATCGGAGCCGCCGGACACCATGAGCAGCACAGCGGCATCGGGCGCCACCAGGTCGTGAGTTGCGATGGCGGCACGGGCCTTTTCGAGGGTTCCTTCAATCAAGTCAGTCATTTTCCCTTCCTTCTTCTTGCAACTCACCGGGGCCGGGGCGCGGGGTAATGCTCAGTCGCTCAAACAGTCCTCGCTCGGTGAGCACCACCCCGTGCCCCTCCGCGCCTGTCTTCCCGTTCCAGCATGACGATGGATTCTACGTGGTCGGTGTGGGGGAACATGTCCACCGGCCGGATGGCGCGCACCTCGTAGCCGCTCTTCACCAGCTGGCGCACGTCGCGGGCCTGGGTTGCGGGGTTGCACGAGATGTAGACGATGCGCTCGGGGGCAAGCGCCGCGGCGCCCGCGAGGAACTCGGGCGTGGAACCGGCCCGCGGCGGATCCATGAGCAGGACGAGGGGCTGCGGACGCTCCTCCGATGCTGCAAGCTCCTTCATGAAAGCGGTGGCGTCCTGCGCCACGAACTCGGCGTTTTCCACACCGTTGTGGCGGGCGTTGTTGGCGGCGTCGCGGATGGCCGCCTCCACGGAATCGACGCCGATAACGCGGGCCGCCCCACGGCTCGCGGCCACCAGCCCAATGGTGCCTGTGCCGCAATAGGCGTCGATAACCGTCTCGACGCCCGTAAGATTCGCCAAGCGGATGGCCTCGTCGTAAAGCACCTCGGTCTGCGTGGCGTTCACCTGGTAGAACGACTGCGACGAGATGCGGAACGTGAGTCCGCACAGCGTGTCCAAGATGAATCCGGGGCCGAAGAGCACGCGCTCCTTGTCGCCCAAGATGACATTGGTCTGGCGCGTGTTCACGTTCTGCACGATGGTGGTCACCTCGGGCACGCGGCGCACCAGCTCGCGGCAGAAAGCCTTCGACGCGGGAAACTCCTCGCCGTTGGTCACCACGGTCACGAGCACTTCTCCGCTCTTATGGCCCACGCGCACCACGGCGTGGCGCACGAAGCCGGCGCCGGTGTCTTCGTTGTAGGGCTCCATGCTCCAGCGGGCCATGATGTCGCGGATGGCGAGCGTCACCTTCTTGGCCGTCTCGTTTTCGATAGCGCACGTATCAGTGGGAATGAGCCGGTGGGTGCCGGTCTCGTACATGCCCGTGAGGATGTCGGCGCGGGCGAGTTTGGCATCCTTTCCCTTGCGCTTTGCGCCCTTGGCTGGGGCGTAAGGGGAGATCACCTTGTTGCGGTAATGGAAGGGATCGTTCATGCCCAGAATGGGCAGCAGGGCGTCGGCGGGGGCGATGCCTTCGAAAAGAGCGGCCACCTGTTGTTCCTTCGCGGACAGTTGGTCTTCGTAGGGCACGTCCAACCGGCTGCAGCCGCCGCAACGTCCGAAGGCGGGACACAGGGCGCACGACAAGCCCTTCCCCGCATCGCCGGTGGTCTGGGACAAGGGGCGACCAAGGTCGCCCCCTACGGGGGGCTTTGACGCTCGTCGCGCCCCCTTCCCCCTACGCGCCTGGGGCAGGGGGCGACCGAGGTTGCCCCCTGCGGGATCGGCCCCGGAGCGTTTAAGGCGCGGCAGGTTGGCCCGGAGCGCTTTGGGTTTGGCGGGGCGGTTACTGGTGCGTTTCGGGTTGTTGTCATGTTTTCTCGTCATGGCCTCATTTTGACATAATGGGGCCACAGGAAAAGGAGGCACTTATGAACTTCATCATTCGCTGGATCGTCACCGCCATCTCCGTCGCCGCCGCCGTGTGGCTCGTGCCGGGCATCGAGATCTTGAGCAACAGCGCATCCTGGGTGGGCATCGTGTTCTTCGCACTCATTCTGTCGCTCATCAACATGTCCATCAAGCCGATTCTGCAGATCCTCTCGCTGCCGGTGACCGTGCTCACCCTGGGCATCTTCTATCTCGTGGTGAACACGCTTCTGCTCTACATCGCCGCGTGGCTCGCCAACGGGCTGTTCGGCGCCGGCTTCTACATCGCCAGCTTCGGCAGCGCCTTTGTGGCCTCCATCGTCATCTCGCTGGTGTCCGCCCTCGTCAACGGCCTCATCGGCAACGACGCGTAGCCTCAGCTGCAGCCCCCAGCGCTTGCGGCAACCCGTAGCCAGAGAGGGCATTTTGCCAGGCACCCCAGCGTGTTCCGACATTTTCAGGCCTCGGGCTACGGGTCTTTTTCTGCGCCAAGCATACCAAAAGACGCTGACCAGGCGTTTCTCTGAGAAAGAAAAAGTTAAATGATGTTTACACCGTAGCCCGGGAGGGGATAATGCCAGACTTGTTGGAGAGAGCTGGCAAAATCCCCTCTCGGGCTACGTTTTCGAGACTCTTACCATCGGCGCAACCCCTTCGCGCGCCGCCTCATCGCATGCGTCGCCCTACTCCGAGCGCAGGGCCTCGACCGGGTCTTTGCGGGCGGCGGCCATGGCGGGGAACAGGCCGGCGACAAACGACAGGAACACGCTGATGGCCACGAGGATCGCTCCCGCCACCGGCGGCAGCATGGCGATGTCGGGCACGTCCAGAAGCCCGTACACAATGGCGTTGACCGGAATGCACACGAGCGCCACGACCCCCACGCCGATAAGGCCCGCCGTCAGGCCCTCGATGATGGTCTCGGCGTTGAACACCCGCGAGATGTCGCCCTTGCTCGCGCCGATGGCGCGCAGGATGCCGATCTCCTTCTTGCGCTCGAGCACCGAGATGTAGGTGATGATGCCGATCATGATGGACGACACCACGAGCGATATGGCCACGAACGCGATGAGCACGTAGCTGATCATGTCCACGATCGTTGTGACCGATTTCATGAGCGTGCCAACGAAATCGGTGTAGGAGACTTTCTTGTCGTCCTGCCCCGAGGCCACCATGCGGTCGTTGTAGTCGTCCAGAATGGCGATGACCTGCTGCTTGTCCTCGAAATTATCCGGATAAATGTCGATCTGCGAGGGCTTCGAGAGCTCCGCGTAGCCCAACTTGCTCAGGTTCGCATCGAAGGACCGCGTCCCATTGCTCATGAGCGACATGATGAGCTCGGTCAGCTCGTCCTCGGTCATCTTCATTTGGAAGGCGTCCTGGAAGGCGTTCGTGTCCACGGACATGGCCAGAGGAATGCTCGCCGCCATGTCGCCCATCACCTTCTGCACCGAGGCCTGGGTCTTGGCGGTGATCGTGGCCATGACCTGCTCCATGTAGGCTTTCATGGAAGATTCCAGGGCTGCGGAGATCTTCGTTGCCATCTCCTTCTGCAGGGCGTTGGCATCGACGATCTGCGCCGCGTACTGCCCCATAATGGCCTGCAGCTCGGGGCTTTGGGCGTAGGACTCCAGCGTCGACTGCGCCAGCGTCTGGAAGTCCGGCGGCGTGCCCGACGCCGCGGCCTGGGCATAGGCGGCGCCGAGGGCCTGGGTGTAGCCGGCCAACGCCGCGCCCATCATCTCGCCCATGGCGTCGCTGTTGAAGGCGGAGGTCACATCCAGGTTCAACGCACTTGCATCGAGCCCGGGCATCGCCGGCAGATCGCTCGCCGACATCCCCTCGCCCAGCGCGCTCGTGTCCATGTTCAGCTTCGACTCATCGAACTTGAAGGCGTTCTGCAGCGCCTCCTCGTCGATGCTGAACAGGTTCTCCATAGAGAAATCCGAGCCCGATTCCTCTTCCTCGGTGAACTCCTTGCCGTTGAACACGTCGATGGTCGGGTAATTCAGCTGCTCCTGCACGATGGCGGTCTCGGAGGCCGGCTCGATCAGATGGCGCGTCAGCTCGGGCGTGTAGTAGATGCCCATAGAAAGCGCCGTGGCCTTCGCGTCCGGTCGCGGCTGCACAATGCCGACGATCTTCAGCTCCTCGCCGGCGTCCACGAGCCCCTTCATGTACTCCTCGTCGCCGGTTTTGTCGACCCAGACCTTGTTCTCCTCGTCATAGGTGTAGAAGTCGGCGGCGGGCACCATCTTCAGCGACACGCCCATGATGTCGTCGTAGGTGAAGGTGAGGTCGTCGTCGGGGCTTTCCACGTCTTCCTCGTTCATAAATTGGTCGATCATATCCTCCAGCACCGCATGGTCGCGCAAGCCCAGCGCGTAGCTCACCAGATCGGGAACCGTGCCGTTCGCCGTCAGCACGACGACGCACTCGTTGTAGGCGGAAGGCCACCGGCCCGCCTTCACGTCGTACTGCTCTTCCACAATGGCGGTGTTGCCCATCATCTCGCTGAACACATCGGTGGAGTACATGGACGACAT
The DNA here is from genome assembly GCF_024462535.1 of Adlercreutzia sp. DFI.6.23. Taxonomy (NCBI): domain Bacteria; kingdom Bacillati; phylum Actinomycetota; class Coriobacteriia; order Eggerthellales; family Eggerthellaceae; genus Adlercreutzia; species Adlercreutzia sp. DFI.6.23. Next base: position 138,670 of record NZ_JANGBP010000007.1, on the reverse strand, counting down.
GAGCGCGTTGGACGAACCGGAGCCCATACCGAAGGCGGAGAACGTCGTGTCCGGATTGATCTGGCGCACCCCGTCCTCGGTGTTGCCGTCGAAGATCTGGGGCACCACGTTGTAGGAGTACTCGATGGAGTTCACGTAGCTGTTGATGTCGCCGCCGTTCTCGTCGAGGAACAGCTTGAGCGAGGCGAGGTCGTTGTTCTCCAGGCTTGCGAACATATCGGTGACCATGCGCGTCTCGGGCACGTTGCCGTCGGCGGCCGGGTCGTTCTCGTCCCCGTTCTTGCCACCTTGAAGGCCCATTTCCGCAAGCGGGTCGTCGCCGGTGCCCTCGCCCGTCGCATCTCCCCCGTCGCCCGTGCTCCCATCGGCGGCCATGCCCATGAGCGCCGTCATGTCGAAGCCCGTGGACATGATCTGCAGCGGGTACACCGACAGCGTCTCCTCCTCGGTGCGCTCGATGTAGTTGTCCACGCCGTTGGCGAGCGCGAGTATGGCCGCAATGCCGATGATGCCGATGGAGCCGGCGAAGGCCGTCATGATGGTGCGGCCCTTCTTGGTCATAAGGTTGTTCGCCGACAGCGCGAGCGCCGTGGGAAAGCTCATCGAGGTCTTGCGGATGGGCTTGCGCGAGGCGTGCATCTCCTCTTCCGTGGGGAAGTAGGGATCGGTATCCGAGCGGATGACGCCGTCGGCGAGGTTCACCGTGCGCGTGGCGTACTCGGCCGCCAGCTCCGGGTTGTGGGTGACCATGATGACCAGGCGATCCTTGGCGATCTGCGTGAGCAGGTCCATGATCTGCACGGAAGTATGGGAATCCAGGGCGCCGGTGGGCTCGTCGGCCAGCACGATCTCCGGGTCGTTGATGAGCGCGCGGGCAATGGCCACCCGCTGCATCTGGCCGCCCGAGAGCTGGCTCGGCTTCTTGTTCAAGTGCTCGGTCAGGCCCACGGATGCCAGGGCCTCCTTGGCGCGGCGCGTGCGCTCGGCCTTCCCCACGCCCGAGAGCGTCAGCGCCAGCTCCACGTTCTGCAGGATGGTCTGGTGCGGAATGAGATTGTAGCTTTGGAACACGAACCCGATGCGGTTGTTGCGGAAGGTGTCCCAGTCGCGATCCTTGTAGCGGTGGGTGGAGATGCCGTCGACGATCATGTCGCCGGAGTCGTAGTGATCCAGGCCGCCCATCACGTTCAAAAGCGTCGTCTTGCCCGAGCCCGACGGGCCCAGAATCGCCACGAACTCGTTGTCGCGGAACGAGATGGAGACGTCGTTCAAGGCCACCTGGGTGAAGTCGCCCGTCGTGTAGGACTTGCAGATATTCTTGAGCTGCAGCATGCGCGCATTCCCTTTCCTTCAATTCTCGGGAGCCATTATGAAGGTGCGGCGGTGCGCGCCGCCTGGCGCTTTCGTTAAAAGCGGGTTATTTGCATAGATTTGCCACGAAGATTAAGGGTTTTCGCGGTATCCTGTCTTGCGGTTCACCAAGAAGCGTCGGCGTTCCCCGCCGGCTGCGCGGGTGCGGGCCCCACGCCCAACGCCCCGTTGCGCCAGGCGGCATCGCGCCGACCAACGAGAAAGGATTTTCATGGACGCCAAGGTCTACGAGCTCATCAACGACCAGATCAACAAGGAGCTGTACTCCGCCTACCTGTACCTCTCCTTCGCCGACTACTACGAGGAGGAGGGCCTGTCCGGCTACGCTAACTACTTCGAGATCCAGGCTCAGGAAGAGCGCGATCACGCGATGATCTTCCGCAACTACCTGCATGAGAACGGCGAGGCCGTGAAGCTTCTGGCCATCGACATGCCCGACAAGACCTTCGCGAACTTCCTGGAGCCGCTCGAGGCCGCCATGGAGCACGAGAAGTACGTGACCTCGCTCATCAACGACATCTACGCCGCGGCGCTCGAGGCCCACGACTACCGCGCCCAGAAGTTCCTCGGCTGGTTCATCGACGAGCAGCTGGAGGAAGAGGACAACGCCGACACCATGATCACCAACATGAAGCTGTTCGGCGGCGACCCGAAGGGCCTGTACGACCTGGATCAGGCCTGCGCCGCCCGCATCTACACCGTGCCGAGCCCCCTGGCCGGCAAGTAGGCCGCCGAGCTTGCCACCCTTGGAACGCATCCTGTTACATGCTTGCTGCGGACCGTGCTCCTTGGAGCCGGTCCGCATTTTGCGCTCGGAAGGGGTGGAACCCGTCGTGTTCTACGCGAACTCGAACATCCACCCTGCCGAGGAATACGCCCGCCGCCTGGCTACCCTGCGCGAATGGGCCGCGGACGCCGACGTGGAAGTCGTGGAAGGCGCCTACGACCCCGAGGCTTGGGAGGCCACTGCCGGCCGCATAGGCGACGCTGCCGAAGCCAAGTTCGGCGTCATCGCCAACGAAGAAGGCGATCTTGAGGAGGAAGCCCTCTTTGGGGCAAATCCCGTAGGGGGCGACCTTGGTCGCCCCTCATCAAGCAAGTCAACCGTGCTCGATGAGGGCGGCGCAAGCCCCGCCCCTACGGAAGGGCGTACGACAGCGCGTCGGGCCCGCGAGGCCCGCTGCCGGGCTTGCTACCGCCTGCGCTTTGAAGAAGCCGCGCACTACGCCCGCGAGCACGGCTTCGCTGCCCTTGGCACCACGCTTTCGGTGAGCCCCTACCAGTACACCCGCATCATCCGCGAAGAGCTGGAGCGCGCCTGCGCCCGCGAGGGCATCAAGGCCTGCTTCGCAGACTACCGCCCCTTCTACGACGAGGCCACCCGGCGCTCGCGCGAGGGCGGCATGTACCGCCAGAACTACTGCGGCTGCCGCTTCTCCGACGCCGAGGCCGCCGCCGAGCGCGAAGAGCGTCGCGCCGCCCGACGAGCCGCCCGCGAAGCGGAGCTTGCAGCCCATGCCGACAAGCGCGCTGCCGCCGAAGCCGAACGCGCCCGCACCCGCGCCGAGAAGCAGGCCTACGCCGACAAGCAGGCCAAAAAGCGCGCCATTCTCAAAGCCCTGCGCGAGCAGCAGTAGCCGCATCTCTCGTGGCGTCTTGCCGTGATTTGCCTTTCTCCTACGGTTTGCCTATCGTTGTCTGGGAAGCCTGACCAATGGTCTATGATGCGGTGATCTATCCGCACGCGAAGGAGGAGCGATGCCCAACATTCGCCTAACCCATCCCGAGCTCTCCCCCAACGCCGCTGCGGCGGCGGCCAAGGTGTCGCCCGAAATTCGGGAACTCATCAAGCGCTCCGGCAAAAAGCCCGTGCGCGAGTACACCTTGGGCGAGGAGATCTTCAACGCCGTCACCCATGGCGTAGGGGCGGGCCTGGCCGTGGCGGCCCTCGTGCTTCTCATCGTGAAGTCGGTGGCCGATGGCGGCGGCATCCTTTTAGCAGCGGCCCTCGTGTACGGCATCGCGCAGTTGCTGGAGTACCTTATGTCCACGCTGTACCACGCGCTGGCAGCAGAACGCGCCAAACGCGTGTTCAAAGTGCTCGACCATTCCGGCATCTACCTGCTCATCGCCGGTACCTACACCCCTTACTGCCTCATCACCTTGGGACATGTGGGCGGCATCTGGCTCGCCGCCTTCGTCTGGGCCGTCTCACTTGTCGGCATCGCCTTTGAAGCCTTCTGGACCTACCGTCCCCGTTGGATATCGGCCGTGCTTTACGTGGCGCTCGGCTGGTCCATCGTGTTCTTCATCCCGACGCTGTTCGCCGAGCTGGCCCCCGCAGGCTTCTGGCTCTTGGTTGCCGGCGGCATCAGCTATACCGTGGGCGCCGTGTTCTACATCTTCAAAAAGGTGCGTTACATGCACTCGATTTTTCACCTGTTCGTGCTGGCCGCCAGCTGCCTGCAGTTCTTCAGCGTGTATTTCTTCGTGATTTAGCGCTGCAGCTACTCGGTGTGCGCGGCGCGCAGGGCGGCGATTTCGCGGCCCCAGCCGGAAAGATCGTCCTGAGGCGTTTCCAGGAAGAAGGGCAGATCGCGTAGGGCCGGGTGGTTCGTCACGGCAGCGAGCGCGTCAAAGCCGATGCAGCCCTCGCCGATGGGGGCGTGGCGGTCCTTGTGGGCGCCGAGCGGGTTCTTCGAGTCGTTCAAGTGGATGGCGCGCAGGCGGTCGAGCCCGATCACGCGATCGAACTCCTCCAACACGCCGTCCAGATCGCCGGCGATGTTGTAGCCGCCGTCCCACACGTGGCAGGTGTCCAGGCACACGCCCACTTTCTCGTCCAATTCCACGGCGTCGATGATGGCGGCCAGCTCTTCAAAACGGCCGCCGACCTCCGTGCCCTTGCCTGCCATGGTTTCAAGCAGCAGCGTGGTGGACTGCTCGGGCGTGAGCACCTGGTTCAGCGCGTCGGCGATGAGCGCGATGCCCGCCTCGGCGCCCTGGCCCACGTGGCAGCCCGGGTGCATGTTGTACAGCTGGCCGGGGGTGTTTTCCATACGCATGAGGTCGTCGGTTAAGAGCTCGATGGCAAAGGCGCGCGTCTCGGGCTTGGCCGCTGCCGGGTTCATGGTGTAGGGCGCATGGGCCAGAAACGTCGTGATCCCGTGGGCGCCCGCGAACTCGTGGAACGCAGCCACATCGGCCGGATCGATGGCCTTGGCCTTGCCGCCGCGCGGGTTGCGCGTGAAGAACTGGAACGTGTTCCCATCGATGGAGGCCGCATCCTGGGCCATCTTCAGATACCCCTTGGCGCTGGACAAATGACAACCGATGGTGAACACGGACTCATCCTTTCGACGAAGCTAACGCAGCGCTGGCCAGTATACGCCAACGAGCCGCATCGTCGCGCGCTTTCCAGAAAACCCGTAGCCTCTACAACGCGGGGACGCGATGTCGGAACCGCAATGCGCGTCGCGATATTCTCGCCCTCGCCTGCGAGGCAATCCGAAGTCCGAATTTGGGCAAGAATTTCGAGTTGTTAGACATTTCGATTCATCCAGCACCTGCCAGTAGCGCCGAAAACACCGAAAGAAGCCGCATCCGATGCCTGAAGAGACCTAAATCGTTCCATAAATCCATTTGCCGCACCCCTGAAAGTCTAACAACTCGATTTTTTTGCCACAATCTGTCCTGCAAATTGCTCGAGAAGACCGACGAGGGTCGCAAAGGATCGAGCGAGCGTTCCGCAATCGGAGAAAGAGAGCTTCGCCCCATGACCGAGGGCATGATAGGCATATTCAAGGAGATCATCACGCTGTTCGTCATCGTGGGAGTGGGCTACGCCGCGAAGAGGCTGCGCTTCATGAACGACGAGTTCGACCGCATGCTCTCGAAGCTGGTCATCAACATTGCGTTGCCGGGCATGATCTTGGGCTCGGTGCTCACGGCCACTGAGCTGCCCACACAAGCGGAAGTGTGGTTGTGCCTGGGGCTTTCCGTGGCGAGTACTTTTGTCATGTTCGCCGTGGCCTACGGGTTCACGCTGCTTCTGCGCATTCCCGACGGGCGCCGGGGCGTGTACCGGTTCATGCTCTGCTTCGGCAATGTCGGGTTCATCGGGTATCCGGTGCTCTCGGCCATCTTCGGCCCCGATGCGCTCGTGTACGCCGCCGTGTTCAACCTGCCCTTCAACTTCTTCGTGTTCACCGTGGGCGCATGGTTTCTCACCCAGGATATTGATGGCGACGTAAAGGTGCAAACCAGCTGGCGCACTTTCGTCACACCGGTCATGCTGTCATGCGTGGCGGCGGTGGTTCTCACGCTTGCCGGCATTCACCATGCGCCGATTCTGGGGGAGGCGCTGAACACGCTCGGCTCCATCACCACGCCGGCGGCGCTGCTCATCATCGGCTCGTCGCTCGCGAACCTGCCAGTGCGCGACCTCATCGGCGGTCCGCGCCTGTGGACCTGCTCGGTGTTCCGGCTGATCGTGATGCCGGCCATCATCTGGGCGGTCTTCCACGCATTCGTGCCGGCGGGGCTCATGTTCTCAGTGGCGGTGGTGCTGGCGGGCATGCCGGTGGCCACCAACGGCACCATGCTCTGCTACCAGTACGGCGGCAACTCCCGGGTCATGGCCCAGGGCACCTTCGTCACCACCGTGCTGGCAATAGCGAGCATCCCCATACTGGCAGGGTTCGTGGGAGTGGTTATGTAGGAAGACTACCCCTCGAAGTGCTCGACGGCTTCGGCGAGGTGGTCGATGATGCCGATGGACTGGGGGCACATAGCCTCGCAGGTGCCGCACTGGATGCACTTGGACGCGGGGCCCTCGGCGGCCTGCCAAGAGTAGAGACCCTTGACGAACTCGTTGTCCTCGCAGGTCTTCTCCAGATTCAACAGGTTCATGGCGATGGGGATCTTCACACCCTCGGGGCAGTCCTTCACGCAGTAGCCGCAGTTCGTGCATGGGATGAGATCCACGCTGCGCAGGGCCGCGATGGCGCCGTCGATGGCACCGCGCTCCGCCTCGGTCAGCGGCGCGTGGCTTTGGAAGGTGGCCATGTTGTCCCGCATCTGATCGAGCGTGGAGGCGCCGGCGAGCACCGTGAGCACGCCCGGCAGATCGAGGCAGAAGCGGTAGGCCCAGCTCGCCTGGCTCGCATCGGGATCGGCAGCGGCCAGCACCTCGGCGCCACGCTCGGGCAAGTTCGCCAAACGGCCGCCGCGCACCGGTTCCATGATGATGACGGGCACGCCGTGGGCCGCGGCCACTTCCATGCAGCGGGCAGACTGGGTGACCGGGTCGTCCCAATCCAGGTAGTTTACCTGCAGCTGCACGAAGTCCACCTCGGGATGCGCCGTCAGAATCTCCTCCAGCGTCTCGGGGCCGTCGTGCATGGAGAAGCCGACGTGGCGCACGAGCCCGTCGGCCTTCGCCTTCGCCACGTAGTTCCACATGTCGTACTCGTCGAACTTGGCCGTGCGCGCGCCGCCTAGGTTGTGCAGCAGGTAATAGTCGATGTAGTCGACCCCCAGCCGCTCAAGAGAAGTGGGCAGGCACGCCTGGGCCTCCTCCTTCGTGGGGCACGCCCAGGCCAGACACTTTGTGGCGAGGGTGTAGGCGTCCCGCGGGTAGCGTTCCACGAGCGCCTCGCGCAGAGCCGTCTCAGAGGCGCCGTTGTGGTAGACAAACGCGGTGTCCACGTAGGTACCGCCCTTCGCGATGAACTCGTCCATCATGGCCTTCAGCTGCTCGATGTCGATGGCGGTCACGTCGTCGGGGTCTGCGAGCGGAAGGCGCATGGCACCGAAGCCGAGCTTCGCCACGCCCTCGTAAGATGCGGTCATGAATTCTCCTCTCAATCATTGATGAGGAGAATGATAAAGGTTGGAGTCGGCTCCAAGTCAAGCGATTAAGCAACAAGCGCAAGCAAACGCTCTTCGGTCTGCTCGCCCACCAGGGTTTCGGCGAGCTGGCCGTTCACGAACAAGGCGAAGGACGGAAAGCCGTTGGGCGCGTAGGTTTGAGCAAGGTCGGGTGACTTGTCGACATCAACCTGGTAGACCACGGCCTGGCCCTGGACGCGATCGGCCACCTCGTTGATGATGGGCATCATGCGCTGGCAGTGAGGGCACCAGGTGGCGAAGAATTCGACGAGCACATTGCCGCTCGATTGCAGGACTTTCTCGTCGAAGTTGCCCTCGTTCAGAATCTCGATCATGATAGCTCTCCTTTGCTGGGGATGAGTCCACAGTCAGATGCGTCCCCTATTGTGGTTTCGGAATGCATCGAGACCAGCGACGCGACTGTTCTGTTATCTCCGCGCGCCCGATTGTTGCCTGTTTGTTGGAAGACGGCGAATACAATCCCGTGACGCTTTGGCGGTTCGGTGGGGAATACGGATGCGGTGGGTCATCATGAATGCAAATCCACTGTCACGGGAAGATCCGCGCGAATGCCCGCGCCCGCGCCCGCGCCGGCATTCGCTCCCCACGCGCTCCTCCAAAAGAAAGGTGATCCCATGGCCCTGCTCGCTGCCTACGCCGTTCCCCATCCGCCGCTCATCGTGCCCGCCGTCGGGCACGGCCAGGAGGCGGCCATCGCCGACACCATCGCCGCCTACCGCGAGGTCGCCCGACGCGTGGCCGCCCACCGACCCGACCTTATCGTCATCACCTCGCCTCACGCGCCGCTGTACCGTGACGGGTTCTTCATCGCCGACACGCCGGAGGAAACTGGCTCGCTGGCCGCCTTCGGGCAGCCGGACGAGCGCGTGACGACCCGCACCGACCTTCCCTTCGCCGAGGACGTGGCCGCGCGCCTGCACCGCCGAAGCATCCCCTCGGCCGGCGCCCCGGCGTCCATGGCCGACATCGACCACGGCACCTTCGTGCCGCTCCATTTCCTGGAAGAGACTATCAATCTTGATTCCGTGACGGTGGTGCGGATGGGGCTCTCGGGACTTTCCGAGGCCGACCACCGCTTTCTGGGCCGGGCCATCACCGAAGCCGCTCGCGCCCTGGGGCGCCGCTGCGTGCTCGTCGCAAGCGGGGATATGTCCCACAAGCTGAAGGAGGACGGCCCCTACGGATTCGCCCCGGAAGGACCTAAGTTCGACCGCACGGTAGCCGAGATGTTCGCCCACGGGAATTTGGAAGGCCTGTTCGGCCTGGACGCCGCCCTCTGCGACGGCGCCGCCGAGTGCGGGCTGCGCTCCTTCCAGATCATGGCCGGCGCCCTAGAGGCGACCGGCGAGCCCTTCGCTTCCGAGCTCTTAAGCTACGAGGGGCCCTTCGGCGTGGGCTACGCCGTGGCCGCCTTCGAAATCGAGGACGCGCCCGAGAGCACCGAAGAGGAGGCGGCGGCCGAAATCGTGCGGGAAGAGGATCGCGAGATCGGCGGGGCTCGCGGCGGTTCGCCGGCGTGGCCGCCGCACCCCGGAGACGACCCGATTGTGGCCCTCGCCCGGGCGAGCGTGGAGTCCATCGTCGCTCAGGGCACCGTCTTACCCCTTCCCACCGACGCACCCGAGGAGCTGACCGGCCGGCGCGCCGGGGCCTTCGTGAGCCTGCACAAGCACGGGCAGCTGCGCGGCTGCATCGGCACCATTGCGCCGGTGCGCAAAAGCCTTGCCGAGGAGGTCATTCGCAACGGCGTGGCGGCAGCCACCGAGGACCCGCGCTTCGCTCCCGTGCGCCCCGAGGAACTTCCCTTCCTCGAGTATTCCGTGGACGTGCTCGGCGAACCGGAGCCCGTCGACAACCTGGAAGAGCTCGATCCGACGCGCTACGGCGTCATCGTGACTCGCGGGCATCGGCGAGGCCTGCTGCTTCCCGATTTGGAAGGGGTCGACACCGTCTTCGACCAGATCGCCATCGCCAAGCAGAAGGCGGGCATCCGGCCAGACGAGCAGGTGCACCTCGAGCGCTTCGAGGTCGTCCGCCACACCGCCGGCGGCGAGCCGCGACGCTCCTAGATAGTCGCGAGGAAAGTCTCCCAGCCGCGGCGGCCGGCGGGGTCGTCCTTGAAGACGCCTGTGGCCATGAGGATCTCGTAGAAGGCGCGGCTGCACTCGTCCTTGATAGCAGGCAGTTCGGCTGCCAGGCGCGCGGGGAGGATGGCGCGGCCCATAATCTCGATGAGGCCGATGTTCTCCTTCTTGATGTGGAAGAGCCGCTCGGGCACATGGAAAAGCCCGAAGGGGCGCTCCGGCGTCGTGCGGTTGTTGCGCAGCACGATATCCATCACGTAGTTGTCGTCCTCGCGCCACAGGATGGGATTCGCCGTGTTGTGCTGCACGAAGCGCGCGGGAGCGCCCTCGACACCCGAGGAACCCGGAGCACTTCCCCGGCACGCCCCGCCGGGCGCCGCGGCATCGCAATCGAGGGCGGCCGTCAGAAGAACCGAGAAGGCCTTAATGCCGCACTCCTCGAAGGTGAAGGGGCGCCAGGCGTCCAGGATGCGGCAAGCTGCCTCAGTGAGGGTCGAGCGGTTGCGGCTGCGCAGGCGCACCACGGAGGCGGGCCAGCGCACGATGCCCGCCTCCACGCCTTCCAAACCTTCAATGGGAAACGCTCGCGCAATGGGCGCGTTCATCAGGGGGAAGCGGTGGCCGCCGCCTTGGAAGTGGTCGTGGCCCAGAAGGGAGCCGCCGACGATGGGCAAATCGGCGTTGGAGCCGATGAACCACTGCGGATAGGCGTCCGAGAAATCGAGCAGCCGCGCGATGGTGTCGTGGCCGATGGCCATGGGGCGGTGCTCGTGGGACGCCACGATGAGATGCTCGGGGAAGTAGCCGTAGGGCGAGAACCACCAGGCCCACGGCTCGTCGCCAAGGAAAACCTCGGTCACGGGCGCGCCCGAGCGCCCCAAACGCGCGAGGCCGTCCTTCCCCGACGGTTCCCAGCACAGGTCGCAGGTCGTCGGGGCGGCGAAAGACCCCTCTCTCGCGTCGCCCTCCACCGAGGTCACCGCAGCCTCGCCTTCTCCAGCAGGGACCGCCGCAAGCGCCGTACCACCGAGGGTTGCCCCCGCCGCAGCGGCGATGTCCCGCGGATCCTTCTCGGGCTTGGCCAGGTTGATGGTGATCTCCAAGGGCCCTGTCGGAGAATCGTACGTCCAGAAAGGATTGCCGCGCTCGTCCACGGCACCTTCCGTGCCTCTTGCGGCCCCGCTCATGGCAGCCGCCTCGCCAGCACGCCGGGGCCGCCCACGACCACCTCACGGCAGGCCCGGTAGCCGAGCAGGCCGTCCATCGCTTCCATGAAGCCGGAAACCTCGCCGACGGGCACGAGCGCCAGCACCGATCCGCCAAAACCGCCGCCGTGGATGCGCCAGGCGCCCTCTTCGCTGAGCAGGTGCGCGCACAGCCCCTGAATGAGCATGGCCGGCTGGCGCTCCCCGCAGCCGTCGCCGTGCGGGGACACGTTCTGCAGAAACTGAGCGGAGGAGGCCCCCGACAGACGCACGCACTTCAAAAACAGCGGGAAATCCCCCTCTTCCAAAGCCTGACGCTGCCGATCGACCCGGGCCACCTCGTCGAAGTAGTGCAGGGCCCGCATGACGCGCCCGTCGCCCAAGGCCGCGCGGATGTCCTGTAGGCTCGCGAACAGCGCATCGACGTCTGCGTCACCCAGGCGCGCGGCGCCCAGATGATTGGCCACCATGCGCATGTCGGCCGGGACGGAGGCGAACTCCTCGGTGTGCACCGAGTGATCCTGGCGCGAGTCGACGAGCACCACCGCATAGCCGACGCACGTCGCGTCGAAGGCAAGCGGGGTCACCGTGGGTACTTTCGGCCCGAAATCGAGAAGCACCGTGCCTCCGCAGGCGCTGGCCAGCTGATCCTGGGCGCCGCAGGGCTTGCCGAAGTAGCGCTGCTCGGCGGTCACGCCCGCCAGAGCCAAGGCCACGGGATCAAGGGGAACGAAGCCGCCTTCTCCCCCTTCCGCGGCGACCTGGCCCGGTGCCGGTTCCGGCGTGCCCGCGAAAGGGCCGGGGCCGAACAGCGCCTCCAGAACGGCGCCCACCATCACCTCGAAGGCCGCCGAGGAGGACAAACCGCAGCCGGCGGGCACCTCCGAGCAGGTGGCCAGATCGAAGCCGCGCAACGGGCCGCCCGCCTCGTCGTAGGCGGCCAGCATGCCGCGCAGAAGGGCGCCGGAGGACTGGGTCTCCACGCCGTGGGGCCTCCGCCAATCCGCATCGTTCAGGTCGATCGCATCGGTGCCGAAGCCCTCCATGGACACCCGCACCAGATGCTTTCCGTTTTCGGCCGCAAGCCCCCAGACGCGCTCGCCGATGGCCGAGGAAATGACGCGGCCGCCCTGGTGGTCCACGTGGTTGCCCGCCACCTCCAACCGGCCCGGCGCCGAGGCGAGCACGAAGGTGCCATGGGCCGCCACGGGTGCGAACGGGGCGACCGCATCGACGTCTCCGCCGGCACCGTCGTCGGCGTCCCTGTCGACGTCCCTGCCGACACCCTCATCGGCCGCCCTCACGGGGAACGCCTCGGCGAACCGTTCCCGCAGATGCGCCAACTTGCGCTCGGCATCGGCGTCACATCTCAGCGCTACCGCACTCATCGCCGTCCTCCTTCAGCTTGTTCACCCGCCGGTCGTAGGTGAGGATGCCATTGCACTCTTCTTCCACGTCCGACAGCTGCGTGTACACGTAGGCGGAAAGCCCCGCCCCCTCCAAGGCCCCCGCGGTATCCAGGGTTCGGCGCACCTCCGCGCGCCATTCGGCCGGCGTGTCGGTGGCCCCGTAGCCGTAGGTGCCCGCGAAGGCGCTGTGACCCGCCACGGCGTGCACTACCCCGCCGAATTCCGAGATCGCAAAGGCGCGGCCGCCGGCCAGCCGCGCGTAACCCGCCAGGTCGCGCCGGTCGCGGTAGACCGCAAGCGGACGGAAATAGTTGTGCACGCTCTGGAAGTCGCCCGCGCCCTGGTCGTACCAGCCGCTCACGGCGTCGATGGGCCGCGTCGGATCCAGCAGATGGATCTCCTCGGCGCAGGCCAGCGTGTCGAATTGCCCCCAGCCCTCGTTGAACAGCACCCAGGTGACCACCGAGGGGTGCGCGCGCAAATGGGCCACCGTGCCGCGGCACTCCCGCATCCACTGGCGCTGATAGGCGACATCATCGGCGCCGAGCCTCCGCTGATGGGACGCCGAAGTATCGCTGTAATCGCCCCAGCTCCCGCGCCACAGCGTCGGCTTGTAGCTGGTTTCCCAACCGTCGTAGGTGCCCCCGCCCGACACCATGTCCTGCCACACCAGCATGCCAAGCCGATCGCAATGGTAGTACCAGCGGTCGGCCTCCACCTTCAGGTGCTTGCGCACCATGTTGAAACCGGCGTCCCTCATGGCCTGAATGTCGAAGGCAAGCGCAGCATCGGAGGGCGCCGTCATAAGGCCGTCGGACCAGTAGCCCTGGTCGAGCACCCCGCGCAAAAGCAGCGGCTCGCCGTTCAGGAAGAAGCGGAAGCGTCCCGCCCCATCTGGCGCCACCTTCACCGTGCGGAAGGCGGTGTAGCTGCGCACGACATCGGTGCCGAAGCGCACGGTGATGTCGTAAAGACACGGGTCGTCGGGGCTCCAGCGGCGCACCTCGCCGAGATCGAGCCGCAGGCGTACGCGGCGGGCCGGCCCCGCCTGTTCAGAAGACGCCTCGCCCACCGGCACCGAGCCCTCTTCGGCGAAAGCGGCGCCGGCGGCCACCTGGCGGCCCGTCGGGTCGCACACGTAGATGCGCACCAGACCCGCGTCCCCGCTCACATCGACATCCGCCGTCAGAGTGCCGGCATCGGCGTCGGGATGCAACGCCAGGGCCAGCACGCGACGAGCGGGAACGACCTCCATCCACACCGGCTGCCAAATGCCACTTTGGGCCGTGTACCAGATGCCGCCCGACTTGAGCCGCTGCTTGCCCCGCGGCTGGGTACCCGCATCGCTCGGATCGCGAACGCACAGGGCGACCACGAACTCCCGCGGCGGCGCCGGAGCCAGGTCGGCCGCCTCTTCGAGATCGTCCTTTCCCTCCCCACAGGCTCCGCCTTTCGCGTCTCCGATACCTTCAACCGCCACGTCCTCAATCGCTGCTTCCGCGCCCTGGAAACGCGCTTCCGTACTCCCCTCGCCGGCTGCCTTCTCTGCCCGCAGCGCCTCGGTGATGTCGAAGGAAAACGGCAGATACCCTCCCTCGTGAGTGCCCACGACCTGGCCGTTCACGCAGCAGGCGCAGGCGAAATCCACGGCCTCGAAATGCAGCAGGCAGCGCTCGCCCTCGCCCAGGGCGGGAACGGGCACGCGGCGCACGTACCACAGAAGCTCGTCGGGCTGAAGCTGGCGCCCCACCCCCGACAGCAGGGACTCGGGCGAGAAGGGCACGAGGATGCGCCCATCGAACGCATCGGGCGGCCGTACGGTACGATGAGCTCCCATGGGAACGAAAGCGTAGTCCCACCAACCGTTGAGGGATATAAAGCGGTCGCGGGCGAACTGCGGGCGCGGATGCTCGCTGCGCACGGAGTCGGGATCGAGCGCCTCGCCCCAGCGCGTGAGCAGCGGACGGGCAGCGCCCGGGTCGTGGTCGCGAGGCGCGCTCGCCAGCACTCGTTTGATGTCCATGGCCCCTCCTTCCCGCAATCGCGCACGGGCCCGCCGCTTGCGCGGGCGGGCCCGTTGACTTACGAGTAAGATGATAGCCGATAGGCGGCGCGGCGCGCAGATCGTAACCGATTCGCCATACCGCCGCGCAACGCCGGCGCGACGCAGAATCCGGCCGCGGAGAGCGCCAGAGCAGCTCGGCAAGATCGCCGACCTTCCAACCAGAAGCAGTGCGGAGCCCCGAATTAAGCGAGCTCGCGGGCCTCCTCGGCCTGCTGGATGTTGAGCATGCGGGTGACCACATCGATGAGCACCTCGTCCTCCACATCCGGGTGCGAGCGCAGATAGCTCACCAGTCCCACGATGAGCACGTAGAACGTCTCGTACAGATGGTCGGACTGCTCGCCGTACTTCGTCTGCTCCACCATGGGGTGCGTCACCATGAACTCGGCGCCCTGGGCGGCGAAGCGGTTGAGGAAATCCAGGTACAGCGCCGCATTCTCCTGGGTGGAAAGGGCCATGCGGAAGGTGTTCTTCTCGAACAGCACCATGCGCATGATCTTCACCATGGAGTGCAGCGACTCATCGGTGGCCAGCGCCGTCTGGCTCTCGTGCCAGTGCTGCATGGCCTCCAGAAAATCGGTGATGTACTGGTCGAGCACGGCGCTCGTCACTTCTTCCTTGTTCTGGAAGTAGTGGTAGAACAGCGAGCGCGTCACGCCCACGTGGTTGGTGATGTCCTGGATGGAGGTGCGGGCCAGGCCCTTCTCCTCGTACAGCTCGCGCGCGGCGACAACGATCTCCGCCGAGCGCTTGGCCGTGTCGTTGCTGCGGAGTACCTCGCGCGTCGCTACACCTCGAGTGCTCTTCTTGTTCGACTGCATGAGGGACCTCCTGTCTCTTAAGCGCACCCGGGCGACAAACCCGCAAGAATGGGTGCCATAGGGGAATGCTTGCTGCCTGTGCAATCCGATGGAGCGTACCTTATAGCTTCCTCTAGCTTGTCGCTGTCGCGTCAGGTCTCTGTTACCTCCCTGTCATTATCTGGATACAGAGTGTTCAGATTCAAATCCAATGGTGAGTTTTTAGTCATCTAATGCGACTGCCTAACGATAGGGTTAAGCTACGGTATTTCACAATGGCCCGTGTATCGCCGTGAAGTACAATGATCCAGATGGATTTCTCTCTCGTCGAAGGAGCCTTTGTGGCCAAACGCATAATTACGATTCTGCTCGCGTTGCTCGGCGCGCTTCTGGCTGCGGCCCTCGCCTACGTCGCCTACGTCATGATCACCTACGAGCGACTCCCCGACAATCTGGCGCTCGCCGTGGACGCTCCTTTGGCCGCCGACGAGGCTGCGCCGGTCGTTTCCGCTGATGAGGAGTTCACCGTGGTGACGGCCAACCTCGGCTTCGGCGCCTACAACCGCGACTTCGACTTCTTCATGGACGGCGGAGGCGGATCGGTGGCCGAAAGCCCCGAGGTGGTGCGCGAGGACATTCTCGGCTCGGCCGAGGCCCTGCGCGCACTCTCGCCGGATTTCGTCCTCTTCCAAGAAGTGGATATAGACGGCACCCGCAGCCACCACATCGACGAGTACGAGCTTCTGCGCACCCAGTTTCCGAGCGACTGGTCGGTGTTCTGCCAGAACTACGACTCGGCCTTCCTCGCCTGGCCCCTCTACGCACCTCACGGCGCCAACCGCGCGGGTCTGGCCACGTTCTCGCGCCTGCCCGTGAGCGACCCGGTGCGCAAGAGCCTCCCCATTTCAGACAGTTTTAGCAAGTTCCTCGACCTGGATCGCTGCTACTCCATCGTGCGGGTGCCGGCAGGCGACGCGGAGCTGGTGCTCTTCAACGTGCATCTGTCCGCCTACGGAGCCGATGCCTCTATCATGGCGGCCCAGCGCGAGAAGCTCTACGAGGACATGACGGCCGAGCGGGCGGCGGGCAACTACGTCATCGCCGGCGGCGACTACAACCACGACATGATCGGCGTCTCCGGCGAGGTGTACGGCAATGCAACCCAGGTTGTGGAAAGCTGGGCGAAGCCCTACGACTTCGCTGGCGTGCCAGAGGGCTTCACGGTGGCCGCCAAGGCGAAGCTCAATGAGACGGGCACCGCCGCCTTCCCCGACGCCGCCACCTGCCGCGACGCCGGGCGCCCCTACGACGGCACCAACGACCGCTGGGTCATGGACACGTTCATCTACTCCGACAACGTGGAATGCCTCGACTGCTCCACCGTGGATCTGGACTTCGCCTACTCCGACCACAACCCCGTCGCCATGACCTTCAAGCTGCGATAGCCTTCGCGTCATTCGCGTTACAATGAGGAGGATTGGAAAGGGAGGGCCGTGAAGGAACGCTTCGCGATATGGCTGGCGCCGCAGAACGGCGAGCGCCGAGAGGTCGCGCCGCTGCGGCAGTTGGGGTGGGCGTTTCTGCTCGC
This sequence comes from Adlercreutzia sp. DFI.6.23, assembly GCF_024462535.1. Lineage (NCBI taxonomy): Bacteria > Bacillati > Actinomycetota > Coriobacteriia > Eggerthellales > Eggerthellaceae > Adlercreutzia > Adlercreutzia sp. DFI.6.23. Next base: position 122,235 of record NZ_JANGBP010000007.1, on the reverse strand, counting down.
CTGGGTGTTCTGCGTGTTCTACACCAACGCCGCCGGCGTGCTGAGCGGGGATGCGATCCCGGATGCGGGCGAAGCTGCAGCTGGCGCGTCCTCCGGAGCCTCCTCGATGGGCGCCGCGCTCTTCTACGCCGTGCTCCCCTTGGCCGCATCCGTGGCGACGCTGGCGGCCATCGTGCTCGCCGAGCCGCGCATCGGCTCGCCCACAAGCCATCGCCCCCTCTTCGTCGTCGCCCCCGCCCTTACGGCCGCGAGCACTCCTTTCATGTTCGTCTCCGTCGCCGATCCGGGGCTTAACGCTGCGCTCTTCGGCATCGGCGCCGTGGCCACGGGCATCGGAAGCGCACTTCTGTGGGCGATGTGGGGCGAGTACTACGCCGTCATCCCCCGAGATCGAGCGGAATGGCTCGCGCCGGTTTCCGCGGTATCCGCCGCCGTCATCGTGCTTCTGGTATCCGCCATGGACGGTTGGGTGCCCGTTGCCGTCGCCGCGGCGCTGCCGCTTTTGTCCGGCCTCTGTTTCCATCTCGCGTGGACGCCAGAAGCCGCCCGCACCGAAGAGGCGCTCGCAACCGCCCATCGCTTCGCAACCGAGCAGCGCTCCCCCTTGGCGGGGCTCGGGCGCACGGGGTTCGGCATCCTCGTCGTGTTCTCCATCGTGAGCATCGCGGGCATGATGAGCGCCGAGCGGGTGGAGGGCATCCCCCTTCAAGCCATCCTGCTGTTCAGCGCGCTCATGATGGCCGTGGTGGCGGCCATGGCCATTTCGGGACCGCGCCGCATATCCCTGTTCTTCCTCTACCGCTGGATGTGCCCCACCCTGGTCATCGGATTTGCGGCCGTCATCCTGCTCGGGCAGGCCGGCGCCCTTGTTGCCGTGGCCGCATCGCTCGGAGGCCGTTTCACCTTCTGCCTGATCGCCCAGATCTACTTCGCCAACTACGCCGCCGCCGGCCGCGCGACCCCCGCCCAGGCCTCAAGCTTGGGATGGCTGTTCGTGCATGCGGGCGACCTTCTCGGCCTCGTTTTGTGGATCGTTCTCGAACCGCTGATGTTGGCGCAGCCGACGGGGCTCACCGCGGTGAGCGTGGGGTGCATCGTCGTTCTCGTGACGGTCACTATGGCCGTTATGGGCGAGACCTCCACATTCCTGCGCATCCCCGAGACCGCAAAGGATCAGCCCCACGCGCATGGGAAGGGCCTCGTGACCGAATCGCCGGATGCCCACGATGCCATGGACCAGCCCGGTGAGCCTCAGCCGGATGCACCGGCGCCCACTACCGCACCAACCGCCGACGCATCTGGCGAGGTGCACGGCGCGGCGCGCATCGACGAGCTCGCCCGCGTCGGCGGCCTCACGCCGCGCGAGACCGAGGTGCTCGCGTTGCTCGCCCAGGGCCGTTCCATCCCCTACATCCGCGACGAGCTCATCATCAGCCGCGAGACGGCGGCCACCCACGCCAAGCATATCTACGCAAAACTGGGCGTCCACTCCCGCCAAGAGCTCATCGACCTCGTGCGACAGTGATTTTGGCCAAAACGCAAAAATGGGCTCCCTCGAAGGGGAGCCCTGAAAAACGCCTGCTGAAGGGAGGGTTGGCAGGCTCGGGAAAAGCGAGCGGTCGCCCTATTCCACGCCCAAGGCGTGCTTGGCGGCGATGCGGGCGAAGGTGGCCGTGCGGCCGGCGTTGATGCCCGTGAAGTTGCTCGGGTAGTTGTGCGGATAGAAGCCGCCCTGGTCGTTGCCGCAGACGTACAGGCCCTCGATGGGCGTGCCGTCGTTCTTGAGCGGCTGGGAGTTCACGTCCGTGATGACGCCGTGAATGGTCACCAGAAGCTCGCCGCCGATGCGCGCCGCAAAGAAGGGCGCGGTCTCCACGTCGGAGAGGCGATAGGCCGGCTTGCCGAAGTCGGTGTCCTCGCCTGCGGCCACCAGGCCGTTGTAGCGCTCCACCGTGGCCAGGAACGTGGCCTTCTGGTCGGCGTCGAACTCCATCATGTCGGCGAGCGCCTCTAAGGTGTCGGCCTTCTTCAGCGTGCCGGCCTCCAGGCGCGGATTCAGCCAGAACTCGTCCAGGTGCTCCTTGGACATGGCCTCGCAGTCGTACACATCAGCGTTGAAGGCGGTGCCGGAGGGCGCCGGGTACAAGCGAGAGCAGCCGCAGGTGTCGAACTGGGCGATGTCGTCCCAGTAGTTGCCGTCCCAGACGATCCAGCTGTAGTGCTTCGGCTGGTTCGCGCCGGCGGCGTAGCTCATGGGATAGCACTGATCCTCGTTCATGAAGCGCTCGCCGTTCACGTTCACGTGCAGGAAGGGCTGGCTGCCGGGCAGGAAGATGTCGCCGCCCATGCGGTCCTCGTTGAACTCGAAGCCGTCGGGCAGAATGGCGCGGTTCCAGATCATGCAGGCGCCGCCGGCCTCAAGCTCGGCGCCGGCCCACAGCGCCATGCGGATGCCGTCGCCGGTCTCGGTCACCGAATCGCGCAGGGCGCACCAGGCCGAGTTGCCGGGAGCCAGATCGGCCAGCATCTCGTTGTTGGCGCCGTAGCCGCCGGTGCAGATGATGACGCCCTTGGCGGCGTTCACCTGGACAAAGCCCTCCTTGCCCTCGGCCACCACGCCGGTCACGCGGCCGGCCTCGTCGATGAGGAGCTGCTGTGCGGGCGTTTCGAAGCGGATCTCGCCGCCGAGATCGGTGGTGAACACATCGGCCATGACTTCGAGGTGCGTGTAGGAAGTGTAGTTCGGGCCGTCCGGATTGTACTCATCGAGGCAGGGGTTGTAGCACATGGCCGGATAGTAGGCATGCGGGTCGTCGGGGCAGTGCCACTCGAAGGGGAAGAGCATGCCCTTGGGGCCCAGCGTGTCGGCCATCCACTCGATCATCTCACCGGACTTCTCGGCCCAGGTCTTGTACATGAGCATGTTCGCGTCGCCGGCCTGGGTCTGGTTGGCGTGGTTCAAAAGCGTCGGCACGTCTTCCTGATGGTCGGGGGCCAGTTTGGAATTCAGAGCGCCGATGGCCTCGCGGGCGGCGGCGATGGCGCCGGCCTTCTCCAGCACGACCACCTTCGCGCCGTTCTGGGCGGCGGTGGTGGCGGCCACAAGGCCCCCGTTGCCCGCGCCCACAACCACGATGTCGGCGTCAACGGTTTCCACGAATTCCGTGGGCATCTCCGGCTTGTCGCGCCAGCTTGTCGCGGCCGCAGCACCGGTGTCGGCGGTCTTCGTGCCGCCCTCGGCCGCGGGGGTCGGCGCGCAGCCCGCAAGGCCCATGGCGGCCAGGGCACCGGCCGCGGCGGCACCGGTCAGAAATCCACGACGGGAAAGATTGGTTTCCATTGCATCCTCCTAAAGACGGTTCGCGCCCGGCCCTCCCTTACGTGAACCGGTACGCATCCGGCCCTCCCATAAGCGAACCGAACGGGACGTATCTTAAACAGGATGCAGCAGGCCGCACATCGCCCGCATTCGGGTATTCACCCACTGACTACCTGGGAAAATGCGAAATATACCCGAGAATGGGTGAGAAGGTTTCGACTCGAAACGCACGACGGGCGAAGGGGTTGCGCTTCCTGCGCCGCCCCTTCGCCCGTTGCTACGCGACCCTCGTCGCGCAATGGCAATGCGATGGTTATTTCAGCAGCATCCCCGAAGCCACTTCATCGGCAACCTTGTCGCCTTCAAGCGAACGCAAAATTTGGATGCCGAAGGACAGCGCCGTGCCGGGGCCCGTGGCAGTGATAAGGTTTCCATCGACGAAGACGTCCTTGCCCGCCTGGTAGATGTCGGCCGGCCAGCCTTCCTCGCAGCCCGGGTAGCACACGGCCTTGCGCCCGGTGAGCAGCCCCGCGTTGGCGAGCACCATGGGCCCGGCGCAGATGGCGGCCACGTACTCGCCGGCTTCCATGCGGCGCGTGAGCTCGGCCACGACACGTTGGCTCTTGCCCAGGTTGTCAACGCCCACCGAGCCGCCGGGCACGATGGCAATATCGAACTGCGTCAGATCGAGGGTGGAAAGCGGCGCATCGGCCTGAAGCGTCACCGCTTGGGCCGCCCGCACGGTCAGATCGTCGGACACGGCAGCGAGCACCACGTCCACCCCGCCGCGCCGAAGCGCGTCCACCGGGGCCACCACCTCCACGGGCTCGCACCCGTTCGCCACAAACACCACTGCCGATTTCGCCATAATTTGTCCTTTCAAGAGAGCCTTCCAGCACCCCGCAATGAGCGCCTCTGTCCAGCGCCCCATTGTAGTTCAACCCGCAAGCCCTCGACAACATCGAGACCTACCTTACCGCAAAAGGGTATTCGCTATGCTAGCTTTGAAAGACGATCTCACCCTCTACCACGGCAGTTACGCTTCCATCGAATGCCTTACGTTCGAGGGGAGCGAGCCCTATGGGATTTGACGAAGAGGCCGTGACCGACGAGCAGCGCGAAGCGTGCGCCGTTGTGGTGATGCGAACCATGCTGGAAGACTGGTGCGACGACACCGGCGTTCCCTTCGATGATGCACTGGACGCCTTCGCCTCATCGCGCACCTATGAGCTGCTCTTCGACTTCTCCTCCCGCCAATGGGCAGAAGGCCCCGACAACCTTCGCTTCGTGTGGGAGCAGGAGCGGAGGAACGGCTAGCTGATCTGCTCGGCCTCGCCCGGGGCCTCTCTCGCCGAGACGGATGGAGCACCATGGCAATATCTCCCATTACGTCCTGATTTGTGTGGGTTTTGACACTTTTACGTCCTTGTTTTTGTATACTTGTAACGTGCACTGAGCAAGGAGGCTGCCAATGGAACGTTTTCTCATGCGTGATCTCGAAGCATGGCGCGAGAATCCTTGCAGGAAGCCCCTTATCATCAACGGGGCTCGCCAGGTGGGAAAGACGTGGCTCATCAAAGAATTCGGAAGGCGCCATTACAAGAGCGTCGCTTATGTGAATATGGACAACAACTCAGCCATGCGCGAGCTGTTCGACACCGGGTACGACATCGACGTTCTCATCGCCGGCCTCCAGCTGCAAACCGGCGTCACCATCGAGCCCGACTCGACCCTCATCGTGTTCGACAAAGTCCAGGAAAACCCCAAGGCGCTCACGGCCCTCAAGTACTTCGATGAGGATCCGCGTGGTTTCTCGGTCGTAGCCGCTGGCTCTTTGCTGGGAATCCTTCTCCAAAGCGGGACGGGCTTTCCCGTGGGGAAGGTGGAAGCACTCGACCTCTACCCCCTTTCCTTCGAAGAGTTCGCCTTAGCGGCCGAAGGAGAGCAGTTCCTGGCCTCATTGCAGAACCCGAACCCGGCGCTCATCCAGGCCTTCAAATCACGGGCGATCGCCCTTTTGAAAACCTACTATTTCGTCGGGGGGATGCCCGAGGCAGTCAGCGCGTTTCTCGACAGCAGGAGCTACGATGACGCACGGGCCGTTCAGAAGCGGATCCTCGCCGACTACGAGCGCGACTTCTCCAAGCACATCGCCCCCCGCGAGGCCGAACGGGTCTTCGCCGTGTGGGACTCCGTCGTCGCTCACCTATCCCAAGAGAACAAGAAGTTCATCTTCGGCCGCCTCGCGAAGGGCGCCCGGGCGAAGGAGTTCGAGAGCGCCCTCACGTGGCTGAGGCAAGCCGGCCTTATCTACCAGGTGCCGCGCGTATCCAAACCAGGCATCCCCCTCAAGGCCTATCGAGATCCGAGCGCTTTTAAGGTGTTCCTGCTAGACGTGGGCCTGCTCGGCGCTATGAGTGAACTGGACAGCAAGAGCATCATCGAAGGCAACACCCTTTTCGAGGAATTCAAAGGGGCGCTCACCGAGCAGTACGCGTGCCAAGAGCTTATAGCAAGCTGTGGGCTTGTCCCCTATTACTGGTCCGCCGAGAACTCCCGGGGAGAAGTGGACTTCCTCGTGCAGTCGGCCGGTGCCGTCTACGCCATCGAGGTGAAAGCCGAGGAGAACCTGCGCGCCAAGAGCCTGCGCAGCTTCAAGGAGAAGTACCCGGAAATTCAGGCCCGGCGCTTCTCGCTTTCCGACTACCGCGAGCAAGACTGGCTCACCAACGTCCCTCTCTACCTGATGGGGAACACGGGGCTTTGGCTGTAGCGACGAGGCTGCTCTTTAGACCGATATACTCACCAGCTCGTGGTCTTCGATGCCGAAGGGGCGCAGGCGGGCAAGGGCTGCCAGGGCGTCGGAGACCTCGGCGAAGGCGGCGGCTTCGGGGCTGCCCGGAAGAGCGCCGAGACCCCCGGGGATCGTCTCGCCGCAGGCATCGCGCGCCTCCTCGGCCCAGCAGGCGGCCTCGGAGAGCAGCACGGCATCGTTGCGAACGAAGGCGGCCAGGGCCTCGATCATCTGCGGATAGAGCACCGCCGTCTTCGAGCGGCGCGCGCAGCGGGCGAAATCGTCCACCCAGGTGAGCATATGGCCGCGCGCGAAGGCCTCCTCATCGCGCAGGGACGCGGCCAGATCGCCCACGTTCCCCGCGCGCAGCTCCGCCAGGGAGCGCTCGGCCTCATGGGCCATAAAGCCGCACATGGTGGCGATATGGTCATCGGGGATGCGCATGAGGCGCGTAAGTTGAAGCCCGCGCTCGCGAAAGATGGCACGCACGGCCAGAGTGTTCTCCTGGAAGACGGCGGCGTCCTTCGTGCGGTAGGGCGATTCCATCGGCTGGCAGGGCACTTCACCCGGACCGATGAACAGGCGCGTGTACTCGTCGCGGGCCTGCTCGGTCAGCACCGCGCCATCGACGCACTCGCCGAGGTTCTCCAAAAAGCGCCCGAGGCCCTTCATGGAGGGGTCGTCGCCGGCGTACTCCTCCACCACGTCACGCGTGGTCTCCGACAGCACGCATGCCACCATGGCCGCATCCGGCGTACCGCCGAACAGCTTGTGGAACAGCATGTACAGGTAGGCGCGCGACAGAAGCAGCGCCTCCAGGTCGATGGACTCGCGACGCATGTTGACGACATCGGTCATGATGGCTCCCTCCTCTAGCAAAAGGGGCGGCCGCACCGACCGCCCCAGCAGCATTCGCGTTTACAGAACGACCGGGTTGAAGTCCTCGAGCAGGGCCCCGCGGCTGGCGCCGATGAGGATGTTGGGGGTCGTCGTGGCGGCCGGCTCCGTGCAGGGCAGCTCGCTCACCGCATCGGGATGGGCGGCGCGCAAATCGTCCATTTCGCCAAACTCGATGGCGCGCATGGGGCAGGCCTCGACGCACACCGGCGCATGGCCGGCCTCGCGCAGAGCACGGCAGGTATCGCACTTCTGGACGATCTTGTCCTCCTCAATAAACTGAGGCGCGCCGTAGGGGCAGCTGTTCACGCAGGTCTGGCAGCCGATGCAGGCCTCGTCATCGTGCTGCACGGTGCCGTCGTCGTCCTTGTACATGGCGCCCGTGGGGCAATTCGCCACGCAGGCGGGGCTTTCGCAATGGTTGCAGGAGAGGTTCAGGTGGAACATCGCCACCTCCGGGTACGTCCCGCATTCGAAGGTGTCCACCCGGCGCAGGCGGGGGCCCGCCACCTGGATGTCGCGACGGTCCTTGCAGGCCACCTGGCAGGTCTTGCAGCCGATGCAGCTGGCCAGGTCAACGTAAAATCCCAAGCTCATGATTTAAGCCTCCTGTCCGTTGTCGGCACCGGGCACCACATAGGCGGCCGTGCCCTCGTCGTCTATACCCGCGGCCAGAAACGGCCCGCGCTCGAAGTCTTCCACCAACGGCTCGCCGTCGTACTTCTCAATCTCGATGAGCAGGCTGTTGTACCCGTCCACCTGGGGGAAGTAGTTCGACTGCAGGCCGTCGGAGAGCATCTGCTCGCTCCCGCCGCGGTCGATGATGTTCTCGGGGTCGGACTCGTCGAACACCGAGTGCACGCCGTGGGGAATGCCCACCACGCCGGGCATGTAGCCCTGCATGGGCTGGGCGATTCTCAGCATGCTGCCGAAGTCGTTGAAGCAGCGCACCGTGTCGCCGGCTTTGATGCCGCGGGCCTCGGCGTCTTCCACGCTCATGAACACTGGGTTGCGGAAGGCCTCCTGGGTCCAGGTCATGTTGTCGTAGCAGGTGTGGGCGCGGCGCATGTAGTGCGGCGTGTAGGCCTGCAGCGGGTAAGCGCCCTTCTCCTTGGCCTCCCAGTTGGCAAACGTCTCCTGGTAGCCGCGGCGCGGCACGAAGTAGTTCGCGTAGGGCTTGATGGGCGTATCGTTCAGACCGATGCGGTTCACGTTGTCGGCCTTGTACTGGCAGTAGATCTCCAGTTTGCCCGACACCGACGGGCGCGGCCAGGCCGGGTCGGCCACGACGACCGACTCGCCGTCCTCGCCGATTCCCAGCTTGTCGTCGCGGTAGCCCACGTAGTTGCGCGGATCGCCCTCCGAGCGCTCAACCACATAGCTTCCGTCGGCCATGAACTGGTCGAAGGCGACCTTGCCCTCCTGGGCCGGGTAGCTCGCGTGGTACTTCTCGTTGTCGGCCTCGGTCCAGGTGATGACCGGCTCCCACTTCGTCGCGTCCTCATTCAGCACGCGCATGCCGAGGAAGTAGCCAAGCCACTGGTCGTAGTTGCTCTTCGGGTAGGCGTCGTCGGGGTTATACCCCATGCGCTCGATGATCTCGCGGAAGACGCGCTTCTCCTCGCGGGCCTCGTACATCGGCTTCACCAGGGGCTTCCAAGCAAGCAGGGCGTCCTTGCGCTGCTTCTGGCCGTTGCCGTCGCCAAACGGGCTCGGCCAGGACAGCTCGCCCCAAGACTCGTCGTCGTTGCCCTCCCAGTGGGTGCACACCGGCAGGATGATGTCGGCGAACTGGGCCGTGAGCGAGAACTTGATCTCGAAGGACACGCAAGTGTCGGCCGCGCGCATGACCTTGATGGCCGTGGCGAGGTTGCCGCGCGTCTGCATGAAGTTCGAGTTTGTCTGCACAAGCATGCGCGGGTTCACCGGCATCTCGCGGGCCTCGTGGTAGACCGGCGTGTTGGCGCGCAGCTTCGTCGGGTCGCCCACCACGTCGCTGGAGCCAAGGTCGTAGGGGCCCTCCGAGGAGGACAGGTACTTGCCGTCGGCAAGCGAGCTCCACCAGGAATTGCCCTCGATGTTGCGGTTGGGGCCCGTGGCGGCGGGGCTGCCCACCAGGTTGTCCACATAGCCGTAGTCGCCGCCGACGTGCTGGATGAGCCGGTAGCCCGAGTCGCCCGCATCCCACGTGTAGATGGCCGCCGAACCATGGCCGCTCTTGCCGAAGTGCCCGCCCAAGGCCGACACCGTCATGAAGGCCTGGGAGAGGTTCTCGGCGCCCAGGTAGCGAGAGGCGGCGTAGCTGTGCAGGAACATGACGGCGTTGTTCTTGCCGGCCATCTCGGCGTACCAGGTAATGTCCTCAACCGGCGTGCCGCAGATCTCCGTCGCCCATTCCGGCGTCTTCGGCGTGTTGTCGTAGGCGCCCAGAAGGTAGTCGCGGAAGTTCTCGTCGGTGGTGGCGTCGGCGGGCATGGTCTCCGGCGTGAAGCCCACGGTGCGCTCGTTCACGAAGTCCCAATCGATGATGTCGCCGCGCTCCTCGTCGAGCCGCACCATCTCGTAGGCCACTGCCAGCAGGAAGGCCGTATCGGTGCCGGGGCGCACGCGGATCCAGCGGGCGTCCATGGCGGCGGCGGTGGCGTTGTAGTCGGGGCCGACGAACACGAAGTTGACCCCGGCCTTCTGGGCGTTCTTCAGCCAGTACATGGAGGAGTGCTGCGACCAGGCCGGATTGCAGCCGTACAGCACGATGGTGTCGGCGTTGGGCAGGTCGTACTTGTCCGGCGCCATCATGAGGTCGGGATGATCGCCGTGGGAGTACATGCCCAGCGCTTCCGTTTGGAAGGCCCAGCAGCCGAAGGACTCGCACTCGGTGTTGTACACCGCGCCGCCAATGACCGGGAACATGGCGGAGCCGGGGGCCCAGCGCCAGCCGTTGCAGATGACGGCGTCCTGGCCGTACTGCGCGTAGACGCGCTTCAGCTCGTCGGTCACGTAGGTCAGCGCCTCGTCCCAGCTGATGCGCTCCCACTCGTCCTTGCCGCGCAGCTCGCCGTGGGCGGCCTCGCCGCCACCGGGCTGCCAGCTCTTGCGCTTCATGGGGTACTTGATGCGGTCGGCGTTGTACACCTGCTGGCGCAGCGAGCGCCCGCGCAGGCAGCCGCGCTGCTGGGGACAGTCGAAGCTGTCGGCATGGGAGTCGTCGGTCTTCTGGCGCACCACGACGCCGTCCACCACATACCCCATGTTCAGGCACATCTGGTTGCAGTTCTGGTGGCAATGGATGGGCATCCACTCGCCCTTGCCCTCGATGATGGCGGCGTCGCTGGCCACCTGATGGGTCGTCGCACCGGTGTTGCCGCCGGTCTCGGCCATGTCGGTGGCCGTGCTCGGCGCGCAGCCCGCAAGCCCGGCCGCCGCCGTGGCGGCCGCAGCGGCGGCGGACGCCTTCAAGAAATCGCGACGCTTCATGCCCTTGTCCAACAGAGCCATGAACATCACCCTCCTCTTCTCGTGTCTTCTCTGACAGCTCGAATCATACGGAGGGCACCCCTTCCATAGGTAATGCTTATATTGTAATCTTGTAAATGCTTGAAAGGCATGCAGGATGTGCTAGACCCGATCTCGCCTGGCGCAATAGACGTCGGCGACACGACATCCGAGCAGGCCGGGGAATCGAAGGGGGAACCATGGAACTGAGAACGCTCCGCTATTTCGTCACCGTCGTCCGCGAGGGCTCCATCACCGCGGCGGCCAAGTCATTGCACGTCACCCAGCCGACGCTCTCGCGCCAGCTGGCCGCTTTGGAAGACGAGCTGGGGCACCTTCTGTATCAGCGCAACCGCAAAGGCATCGAGCTCACCGAGCAGGGCGTCATCCTGCGCCGCTACGCCGAGTCCATCCTCGCTTTGGCTGACAAGGCCGAGGAGGAGATCGCCCTTCCCACCCATTCCATCGCCGGTAAGGTGCACATCGCCGCCGGCGAGACCCAGGCCATGGAGCTTGTCGCCGAGGCCATGAAGCGCACGAGCGCCGCCTACCCCGGCATCACCTTCGAGCTGTACAGCGGCACCTCGGCCGACCTCATGGACAACTTCGTCCGCGGCTTCTACGACTTCCTTCTGGAATGCGAGCTGCGCAGCCATGTGGACATGCACACCTTGCGCCTACCCCACACCGACACGTGGGGTCTCCTTGTCCGCCGCGACAACCCCCTGGCAGCAAAGGCGGCCGTCATGCCCGAGGACCTGCTGGACCAGCCGCTCATCAGCTCGCGCCAAGGCGTGAAGGTGGGCGTGCTCGGCCAATGGCTGGGAGACTTGGCCGACGAGATGGACGTGCGCGCCACCTACAACCTGCCACTGAACGCCAAGTTCCTCGTGCGGCAGGGCATCGGCAGCGCGTTCACCTATCGCGGCCTGTTCGAGGCCAACGAGCTGAACGACTTGGCTTTCGTACCGCTGTCCCCCACCCTGGAATCCACCCAGGGCCTCGTCTGGCGCAAGACCCTCCCCACCCGCCAAGCCCAAGCTTTTTTGGATACGTTGAAGGGCCTCTGCGCCGAGCGCGATTTCGAAAATCCGCCGGCAGATGCCAGTTGAGGGCAGAAATGGCGCGATGCGCTTTCCCAACGTCGGCCATTTCTGCGTCGAACTGGCATTTTCAACCATTTCGGCCCCGAACTGGCACCTTCCATCGGCCATTTCTGCGTCGAAGTGGCATTAGCCCGCCCGAATGCAGAAAACTCCGAAGCTCACCGGCTCATTTAGCAGCCGAACAGCTTCTCGGCGGCTTCCATGCGCTCGATGATGGGCACGTCGAAGGGACAGCGGGGCTCGCAGTCGCCGCAGGCGATGCAGGCGCCGGCCGTGACGTCCATGGCCTTGTAGTGGGCCGCCACCGAGGCGGGCACCTCGCCCGCCATCTCGGCCAGGTCGGCGAACTTGTTGGAAAGCGCGATGTTGATGCCCACGGTGCACGGCGCGCAGTGGCCGCAGTAGGTGCACTGGCCCATGTAGGCGTGCTTGGGTGCCCCGGCCAGCACGCTCGCGTAGTCGCGCTCGGCGGCGGTGGCGCGCTCGTAGGCCAGGGCCTCTTCCAACTGCTCCACGGTTTCCACACCCACCATGACGCTCGCCACCGCCGGGCGGGTCAGCGCGTAATGGATGCACTGCACCGGCGTGAGCGCCACCCCGAAGGGCGACGCGTCGGCGGAAAGCAGGCGCCCGCCCGCGTAGCCCTTCATCACCGTGAGGGCCACATCCTTCTCCTCGGCCCGGGCGTACAGGCGAGCGCGCACGGGTTCGATGCCATCGCCGGCCACGTTCTCGTAGTCGCCGAACAGATCTTCCAAATCCTCGGAAGCCGGCATCATGTCGAAGGCCGGGTTCAGCGAGAACATGATGACCTCGATCTCCGGCTCGTCACAGGCGAGCAGCGCCACTTCGGGATTGTGGGTGGAAAGGCCGATGTGCCCGATCTTGCCCGCAGCCAGAAGTTCGCGCACGTATTCGATGAAGGGGCCGTCCATGATGGCGCGGAACTCGTCGCAGGCGTCCACGTAGTGGATCATGCCCAGTTCGACGTGGTCGGTGCGCAGGCGCGCCAGCAAGTCCTCGAAGGCCGGGCGCACGTGGTTCAGCTCGCGGGTGCGCACGTACTGGCCGTCCTGCCAGGTACTGCCGATGTGGCCCTGGATGATCCACTGATCGCGCGTCGGCTCAAGCGCCTCGCCGAGGGCCGAACGCACCGCCGGGTCGCTCATCCAGCAGTCCACGATGTTCACGCCGGCCGCGGCGCCCCGGGCGGCCATGGCGTTCACCTCGGCCTGCTCCATCTTGCCGATCCACTCGGCGCCGAACCCGATAACACTCGCCTTCAGGCCCGTGCGGCCCAATTTCCGATACTCCATGGCACGTCCTCTCTTCTTCGCAAACCCTATGCTGCCGCGACGTTCTTCTTCGATCATCTTGCCTTATCGCGACCTTCTCATTCCCCGCTTCCCCCATTAAAGCATTTAGAGCTAACTCCAAGGAAAGGGAACTCCGTGAAGCCCTTCTGCATTCTCGGCCATTGACACCTTCCCGGAAGACGACGGGCGTACACTGGCGCCATCAGGCCGGCTGCGGCCGCAGACAGGCATTTCGGCCGCTCATCTGGCCGCTCGCCTACGCCGACGCCCGCGCACGCCGGCCATTCATCTAGCGCTGAAGGAGGCGCCCATGCTGAACCATTTCTGCAAGAAACCGTTTTGGGAGTGCACGCAAACCCTGGCCGCCGTGGCCCAGGGACGCCAACCCGCCGACACCGTGATCACGGGCGCGCGGCTCGTGAACGTGTGCACGGCCGAAGTGCAAGACGACATCGACGTGGCCATCGCGGAGGGTCGCATCGCCTATGTGGGGCAAAGCGCCGCCCATTGCATCGGCGAGAACACCCGCGTCATTGACGCCATCGGCCAGGTGATTGCCCCGGGCTTTCTGGACGGGCACATCCACGTGGAGTCCTCCATGATCGGCGCCGGCGAGTACGCCCGGGCCGTTATCCCCCACGGCACGGTGGGCATTTACTGGGACCCCCACGAGGTGTGCAATGTGCTCGGCCTTGAAGGGGTGCAGGTGATGATGGAGGACGCTGCGCGCACGCCGCTGAAGGCCATGGTGACGACGCCTTCCTGCGTGCCGGCCGTGCCCGGCTTCGAGGACACCGGCGCCGCCGTGGGCCCCGCCGAGATCGCGGATTCCATGACCTGGGACGGCGTGGTGGGCCTCGGCGAGATGATGAACTTCCCCGGCGTGCTGGCGGGCACCGATCACGCCCACGGCGAGCTGGCCGCCACCCTCGCCGCCGACAAGGTGGTCACAGGCCACTACTCCATCCCCGAGACCGACCAGGGGCTGAACGCCTACGTCGCCAGCGGCGTGCGCTGCTGCCACGAGTCGACCCGCGCCGAGGACGCGCTGGCCAAGATGCGCCTCGGGCAGTACGCGCAGCTGCGCTACGGCTCGGCCTGGCTCGACCTGCCGAACCTGGCGGCCGCCATCACCGAAACTGACATCGACACGCGCTTCGCGAACCTCATCTCCGACGACACGCACCCGCACACGCTCGTGGCCAACGGGCACCTCGACTACATCCTGCGTAAGGCCGTGGAATGCGGCATCGACGCGGTGCGCGCCATCCAGATGATGACCATCAACACCGCCACCTGCTTCCGTATGGACAACGAGCTGGGCTCCATCACACCGGGCAAGTGCGCCGACATCGTGTTTCTGGACAGCCTAGAGGATTTGAACGTCATCCGCGTTCTCATCGACGGCGAGGTCGTGGCCGAAAACGGCGCGTGCACCTTCCCGCTTCCGCCTTTCGAATACCCGGCGTGGGTGACCCACTCCATGCACCTGGGGCGCGCCATCGCACCCGAGACGTTCCGCGTGGAAGCACCCACCGACGCCGCCGAGGGTGACGCGGTATGCGTGCGCGTCATCGAAGTGCTGCCCGGATCGGTGCCCGACCGCGAGGTTCGCGCCGCGCTCACCGTGACGGACGGCGCCCTGGAAAGCGATCTTGACCAGGACGTGCTGAAGACCTTCGTCTTCGAGCGCCACCACGAGACGGGCACCTTCGGCGTCGGGTTCACCAAGGGCTTCGGCATCAAGCGCGGTGCCATGGCCTCCACGGTGGCCCACGACGCCCACAACCTGCTCGTAGTGGGCACCAACGATGCGGACATGGCGCTGGCGGCCAATACGCTCGCCGAGGTGGGCGGCGGCATGGTCGTCGTGGCCGACGGCGAGGTGCTCGGCCTCGTGGAGCTGCCCATCGCCGGCCTCATGAACGACCTGGACGCCCCCGCTATGAGCGAGAAGGTGCATCATCTGGAAAAGACCTGGGCCGAGATCGGCTGTACCATGCCCTCCCCCTTCATGACCATGGCGCTCATCCCGCTCGCCTGTCTGCCGGAGCTGCGCCTCACGAACCGGGGGCTCGTGGACTGCACCACCTTCCAATTCGTCGATTTGGTGGTGGACGAAAACTAGCCGCGCAACGTGCCATTGCCCCATGCGACGCAGGGCGGCTCCTCTTTACTGGGGCCGTCCCTCTTTGGCGGGATTGTTCCTCTTCGCGAGGGCCGCCCCCCGCTAAAGCGCGTCGGTGTCAAGCACCACCGTGAACGGCCCGTGGTTCACAAGCGCCACGTCCATCATGGCCCCGAACTCGCCCGTCGCCACCGTGAAGCCGTCGGCGCGGGCCAGATCGGCAAAGTGCTCGTACAGCCGCCGGGCGATAGCTGGCTCGGCCGCGTCTGTGAACGAGGGACGATTCCCCTTGCGGCAGTTCGCGTACAGCGTGAACTGGCTCACCACGAGCACTTCCCCACCCACATCGGCCAAGCTCAGGTTCGTCTTGCCCTGGGCGTCCTCGAAAACGCGCATCTTGGCGATCTTGCGCCACAGCCGCTCCGCCTCGGCCTCGGTGTCGCCGTGGCCCACGCCCAGAAGAATGGCGTACCCCTTCCCAATGGCACCGACCGCGCGACCCTCCACCGTCACCGACGCCTCGCTCACGCATTGCACTACCGCTCGCATAGCCGCTCTCCTCTCTTCATGTTTTCCTCAGCACTAAGATATGCTCGCATAGCACCTCGCTCTTGAAGCATTTTCCAGACAAAGATACTTCGCACGTACCAACTGCTCTAATCCGGCGAATCTTGCACTCGACATTGTGCAAGAATTTCGACTTGTTAGCTATCCTCGACGGCAAGATAAATCCAGCTGTCCCCATCTGCAATCAGAATACACGTTTTGCGATAATACCTCCCTGGATTTTGTTAGCCTTCCGCTGCTTGAACCGCAAACCAATCAACGCAGAGTCTAACAACTCGAAAAAAGCCCTCATTTCCAGCACCAAGATCGTCTGACAACCGCTCTCCTTCCCAAGCCAAGCCATGCGGGTAATCTTGGATTGTGCACAGGCGCAGTCGGTGGTATGTTCTATTGCAACAAGACAGCTCCGAAGAGGCAATGGCGTATCTGCTGCCAACTCGCCGCGATAGCAACAAAAGGAACAATCCCGTGATCATTGGAATTACAACAACGCTGAACGAGGCCGATGGCTTTCAGCGTGTGAATGTGGAATATATCAACCGCGTGGCAGCTACCGGGGCCGTGCCCATTCTCCTCACCCCCATCGCCGGGGGCGCCGAGGCAAACCGAGAGCACGCCCGCCACGTCATCGAGCTGGTGGACGGCCTGCTCATCACCGGAGGCGGCGACGTGCATCCGCGCTACTACGTACCCGACCCGGCCAAGAATCGCGATGCGCTGGGCCTCGATGATCTTGCGGCCATGGGCTGCGGCTCCTCCTCCCACTGCCGCTCCACAGGAGCAAAAGTTCCCTTCTGCGGCCATTACGTGCCCGACCGCACCTTCGAAGAGGCCATGGATGGCACCTCGGCCGTGGAAACGGTGGAGTCCCTGGACGGCCGCGACGTGCTGTCTGCCACGGGACGCCCGCCCATCCCCTGCCTGGACGGTTTGCTCGCCGTCTGCGAGGATCGCGACGGCTTCGAGCTGGAGCTCGCCCGCCTCGCCCATGAGCGCAGCCTGCCCACCTTGGGCATTTGCCGCGGCATGCAGGTCATGAACGTGGCTCTCGGCGGCAGCCTCTATCGCGACCTGTACAACTGCGGCGTCACCGAAAAGCAGCATCGCCAGAACCCGCCCTATTACGGCATATCCCACAAGGTCACCATCGCCAAGGGCAGCTTGCTGGAATCGGTGGTGAGCGCATCGGGGGATTTCGAGGTGAACTCCATGCACCACCAGGGCGTCGACCATGTGGCCCCCGCCTTGCTTGTCGCCGCCCGCTCCGAGGATCGGGTGGTGGAAGCGGTGGAGGATCCTGCGAAGCCCTTTTTCCTGGGAGTGCAATGGCATCCGGAATACCTCGATCGCCACCACGGCCTGTTCAACGCCTTGGCCGCCGCAGCCCACCACCGCGACGCACGGAGCTCATAACCTCCTGCCTGCAAAAACATTTCTCTTTTTGGTCACAAAGTCGAGTTCTGGGTTTCTGGAGCACAGATTTACCCTAATATTCACCGCGTTTAAGCGCTTGAATGATACCGTAATTAACGTTATTCAACTAATTCGAAGATGCCGAGCGCCATATTAGGGCTCAGAAAAACCCAGAACTCGACTTTGTGACCATTATCTCTAAAACTTTTGCAAGGTGCCCATGGAATCACGCGATAAAGAGCAAGACGTCTTTCTTCCGTTCCCCGAGCCCTTGCGCGAGGGCGTCATTCTCGCGCGGCCGAACCGGTTCATCATGGACGTCGACTTCGGAACCTCCGACGAAGGGAGCGCGCCATCGGGCATCGTGCGCTGCCACTGCCCGGCGGTATCGCGCATCGGCGGCCTGGACTTGGCGGGGCGCCCGTGCCTTGTGTCCGACTCCCGCAACCCCAAGCGCAAGATGCCGCTCACGGTGGAGGCCTTCTCGCTGCAGCAGCCGGACGATCCCGACAAGCGCTGGATCGGCATCAACCAGAACGCGTCGAACCGCTACGTGGAGCACTTCCTGCGCGAGGGCGCATTCGCAGCCATAACCGGCCCCGTTCGCACGGTACGCCGTGAGGTGCCTTTAGGCGACTCGCGCCTCGATTTCCTCGTGAACGACGACTTGTATTTGGAAGTGAAGACGCCGCTCGTGCAGATGCAGACGGACATCCCGCCTTACGTGCCGCGGCTGCCCGAGGCGCCCTTCAGCTCCACCGAGCGCTCCCTGCGCCATTTGCGCGAGTTGGCCGCTTCGTTGGCTGACCACGAGCGGGCCGCCATCCTCTACTGCCTCTACTACGACAACTTCGGGTTCCGCTTCTACCACGGCACCACCTACGAGGAAGTGCTCGCCACGGTGGACGCCTGCCGGGAAGCCGGCGTGGAGCTCTGGCAGGCCGACTTCGAAGTGACCCCCGAGGGCGTGACTCTCAAACGCTATTACGAGTTGGAGGAATGGTAGGCGGCATGGTCCGGCACGTAGCCGCGGTCGTCCGGCACGAAGAAGATGAACACAAGCGAGCTTAACAGCAGGAAAAACGGGTAGAAAAGAAACGGCATGATTTGGAAGGCCGACACCTGAAAGCCCAACTCGGTGCAGGCAGAGATAGCCACGAGCATCTGGGCGCCATAGGGGATGACCCCCTGGAAGACGCACGAGAACGTGTCCAGAATGGAGGCCGTCTTGCGCCTTGAGACGTTGTAGGTCTCGGCCATCTCGTGGGCGATGGGGTTGGCCATCACGATGGCCACGGTGTTGTTGGCCGTGGCGATGTCCATAGCGCCGACAAGCAGGCCCATGCCGAGCTGGCCGCCCTTCCGGCTGCGGAACAGACGCTTGATGCCGTTCAGAAGAGCCACGAAGCCACCGTTCTCGCGGATCAGCGCGCAGATGGCGCTCACGAGCACGGCCACCATGGTCGTCTCGAACATGCCGGCGGCGCCGGTGCCCATGTTGCCGAGCAGATCGGTGGCGGCGACGGCGCCCTCGGCCACTACGATGATGGAGCCGGACAGGATGCCGAGCAGAAGCACGATGAACACGTTGATGCCCACGATGCCGCCCACAAGCACGATGAGGTACGGGATGAGCTCCAGCAGGTTGTAGTCGTTTTGCACCGTGCCGGAGATATCGGTTCCCAGCGACAGCATCAGAATGATCACCAACGTCACCAACGCCGCCGGCAGCGCGATCTTAAAGTTCTCGCGGAACTTGTCCTTCATCTGGCAACCCTGCCCCTGACAGGCGGCAATGGTGGTGTCGGAAATGAACGACAGGTTGTCGCCGAACATAGCGCCCCCCATAACGGAGGCCACGCATAGCGGCAGGCTGAACCCCGAGGCTGCCGACACCGCCACGGCGATGGGCGTGATGAGTGTGATGGTGCCCACCGACGTGCCCATGGAAAGCGACACGAAGCAGCTCACCACGAACAGCACCGCCACGGAGTATTCGGCAGGAATGACCGACAGCATGAGATAGGCCACCGACTCTGCTGAATCGCGCCCCACCGTGCCCACGAACACACCGGCCGCCATGAAAATGAGGATCATGGTGACGATGGTCTTGTCCCCGATGCCGCGCCCCATGATGACGAGTTTGTCGTCGAAGGACAGGCTACGATTCTGGAAGCACGCCACCAGAAGTGCCACCAGGAAGATCACCACAATGGGGATGTTGTAGAACCCCATGGAGATGCCCATGCCGTACTCGAACAGAATGCCAAGTCCCAGATACAGCACGAGGAACACGCCGATGGGCAGAAGCGCCGCCACATTTCCCTTTTTCACGTCGAACCCCAACTCTCGTCTTCGCGCATCCCTGCGCTGCGGAGGCCACACCCGGCGTGGCGGGTTCGCGGGGATCCGATTCGCCCGCGACTCGCCCTCTGCACCAGCGGCTCCTTGTTTTCGTAAGCGCCTATACTACACCACGGGAACCGCTGCCGATGCGTCATCTTCGATGCGCGGGGCTTACTTATAATAGATGGCGAACGATCGCGCCGTCAGAACGGAACCCCATGACCGATACCGCTGAGAACACCGCCCCCGCCGAAGAGGGCGTCTACGAGACGCCCGAGGACATCGCCGCTGAGGCCGCCGCGCGTGAAGCCCGCGCCGACGCCGACAACCCCGCCGCACCCGTGGACCCCTTCGAGCCCGGCTCGCTGGGGTGGCTCCTCCCCTGGGCGGAAACCGGCGAGGGCGACGTGCTCACGCCCGACGAGGCGCTGGAAGTGTTTTTGGAATGGGTGGACGCCCGCGGCATGGAGCTGTGGCCCCACCAAGAGGACGCCCTCATGGACTTAGCCGTCGGCGACTCGGTGATTCTGGGCACGCCCACCGGCTCCGGCAAGTCCATGGTGGCTCTGGGCCTGTGCTTCATGGCTGTCGCCACGGGGCGCGTCGCCTACTACACCGCCCCCATCAAGGCCCTCGTGTCCGAGAAGTTCTTCGATATGGTGGACATCCTCGGCCGCGAGAACGTGGGCATGATCACGGGAGACACCACCATCAACACCGAGGCCCCGGTCATCTGCTGCACGGCGGAGATCCTCGCGAACCAGGCCCTGCGCGAGGGCCCTGCGTCGAAGGTGGCCTGCGTGGTGATGGACGAGTTCCACTTCTACGCCGACCCCGACCGCGGCTGGGCCTGGCAGGTGCCGCTGCTCACGCTGCCGAACGCGCAGTTTTTGCTGATGAGCGCCACGTTGGGCGATGTGACCGACATCGCGAGCGCGCTAGAGGAGCGCACCGGGCGCCCCGTCGACCTGGTGACCGACGCGCCGCGCCCCGTGCCGTTGTCCTACGACTACACCTTCGAGACTTTGGAAGCCACCGTCGAGTTGGGCCTGCGCGCCGGCGAGGCGCCGATGTACATCGTGCACTTCTCCCAGGACGAGGCGCTGAAGAACGCACGGGCGCTGGCCAGCTACGGCGTGTCGGACAAGGCCCAGCGCGAGGCGATCAAACAGGCCATGAAGGGCACGAAGTTCACGACCCCCTTCGGCAAGATTCTGCAACGGCTGCTGGCCGCCGGCGTGGGCGTGCACCATGCGGGGATGCTGCCGCGCTACCGGCTGTTGGTGGAGCGCCTCGCCCAGCAGGGGCTTTTGCCGGTCATCTGCGGCACCGATACGCTGGGCGTGGGCATCAACGTGCCCATCCACACCGTGGTGCTCACCCAACTCACCAAGTTCGACGGGCAGAAGATGCGCCGGCTGCGCAGCCGCGAGTTCCATCAGATCGTGGGCCGCGCGGGGCGCGCCGGATTCGACACCGAGGGCATGGTGGTGGCGCTGGCCCCCGAGCACGAGATCGAGAACCACAAGGCGATGCTCAAGGCTGGCGACGACCCGAAGAAGCAGCGCCGCGTGAAGAAGAAGCAGCCGCCGGAGGGCTTCGTCAGCTGGAACAAGCAGACCTTCGAGCACCTCATCGAGAAGCCGCCGGAGAAGCTGACGCCCCGCATGCGCATCACCCACTCCATGGTGCTGTCCGTGGTATCGCGCGGGGGCGACGCCTGGACCAACGTGCACGAGCTCATCGCCGACTCGGCCCAGACCCCCGAGGAGAAGATCAAGCTGAACGCGCGGGCCGACGAGATATTCTCCACGCTTTTGGAAGCGGGCGTGGTGGTGCGCGGCGAGGACGCCGAGGGCCGGCCTTCCTACGAGCTCACGGTGGAGCTGCCCGAGGACTTCGCCCTTGACCAGCCCCTTTCGCCGTTTCTGCTGGCGGCGCTGGATCTGCTGGATCCAGAGAGCCCCGACTACGCCCTGGATGTCATCTCGCTCGTAGAGGCCACCCTGGAGAACCCGGCGAAGGTGCTGCGAGCCCAGGAGCGCAAGGCCCGCGACGCCGCCATGGCCGAAATGAAAGCCGACGGCGTGGAATACGAGGAACGCCTGGAGCGCCTGGCCGAGATCACCTATCCCAAGCCCTTGGAGGAGCTGCTCGACCGCGCCTTCGAACTGTACTGCCAGGGCGTGCCGTGGGCGCGCGACTACGAGCTTTTGCCCAAGAGCGTGCTGCGCGACATGGTGGAGACGGCGAGCGACTTTAAGACCTACATCGGCCGCTACGGCATCGCGAAGTCGGAGGGGACGCTTTTGCGCTACCTGTCCGACGCCTTCCGCGTGCTCGTGCGCACGCTGCCGCCCGACGCGCTGGACGACCGCCTGCGCGACATCATCGCCTGGCTCGGCTTCATGGTGCGCACCACCGACTCGTCGCTGGTGGATGCGTGGGAGAGCGCCGGCGAGCTGCCCGAAGCGGGCGCACCTCCGCAAGCGGAGGGCGCCGTGGTGGCCGACCGTCACGGCATGGAGGTCATGGTGCGCAACGCATTGTTTGCCCGCGTGCGCCTGGCCGCGCTCGATCGCACCCGCGAGCTGGGCAACCTTGACGAGGAGTGGGGCTTCGGCGAGCGCGCTTGGAACGCGGCCTTGGACGACTACTTCGCCGAGCACAACGAGATCCGCCTCGACGGCGACGCGCGGTCCGCCGCCTACCTGATGATCGACGAGAGCCCGGAGGCTGAAGCGCATCTGTGGCACGTCCGCCAGATCTTCCTGGACGAGGAAGACGCCGGCGACTTCCGCATAGAAGCCGACGTTGATTTGGACGCCACCCAAGAGCAGGGCGAAGTCATCTTCCGCAACTACCGCGTGGGCTTTGTGGAAGACTTGGCGGAGTAGGAAGCTTCTCCGGATTCGGCCCGTCAAGCGACGGGAACAACGGAAGCCCCCGGAGGTCGGGGGCTTCCGAGAGGGAGGGTTTGGCTGCGCGGACGCTCGCGCCCCCTACTTCACCTCGCCGGCGATGTGCATGACGGCGTGGCGGGCATGGGTGATGGTACGGCCGTTGGCGTTGCCGATGAACAACTCGGGGTAGCTGCCCGCGTACATGCTGCCCGAGCAGTTGCCCACGGCGTACAGGCCTTCGATGGGCTTGCGCTCGGTGTTCAGCACGCGCATGTGCTCATCGATGCGCAGGCCGTCCAGCGTGCAGAGCACGTGGCCGCCGAAAAACGCGCCGAAGTACGGGGGCTTCGAGAGGGGCAGCAGATCCTTGGCAGGCTTGCCGAAGTCCTCATCGACCCCCTTGGCCGCCAGCTCGTTGTAGCGCTCCACCGTGGCCGTAAGCCCCGCAGGGTCAACGCGCAGCTTCTCCGCCAGCTCCTCGATGGTATCGGCCTGCTGCACGATGCCGGCCTCCATGGCCGCGCCGATCATCATATCGCAGGCCGGGAACGACAGCCCCTCGCCCGTAGGCACGCCGGCCGCATCCACCGTATCGGACATATTGATGCGCGAGCAGCCGATGGTGTGGAAGGCGACGATCTGGTTCTGATAGTCGCTGTCCCAGATGCTGGCGAGCTTGTACTCGGGCTGCAGCGCGGCCACGTGCAGCGGGTAGTCGTAGGGAGCCGTCTCGCAGCAGACCCGCGCGCCGTCGAGGTTCACCTTGAGGAAGGGCTGGTCGCCGATCCAGCAGGTCATGCCCTGGTAGGGATACCCCAGCTCGGCATCAGGCGCCACGGCGGCGCGAGCGAAGGTCATGAGCGTGGGAATCTCGTCTTTCATGCCGCCGGCCCAAATGCCGGCCTTGATGCCCTCGCCCTCGCATCCCGCCTGGGTCATGGACACGCCGCCGATGGCCGCGGCGTCCGGATTCAGCTCAGCCAGAAGATCGGGGTTAGCCTCATAGCCGCCCGTGGCCAGGATGACGCCCTTGCTAGCGTTAAAGAGCACGTATCCGTCGCCGATCTTCGCATAGGCGCCGGTCACCTTGCCGTTTTCGTCCTGGGCCAGCTGCACAAACGGCGTCTCATAGCGCAAATCAGCGCCCCATTCCTCGGCCTTCTTCAGCATGTAGTCGCCCACCTGGGGCAGAATGCCCTGGGCAGCCGCCGGGTCACCCGATTCGGCCACCGCCGCATCGGCCTTGGCCTGCTCTTCTTCGGTATAGGTGTAGTGGAAGCCGTGATCGGTGGGATACACCGGCCACACGCCGTGGGTACCCTCGTCCACGTCGTATTCGAAATAGGGCGTCGCGCCGAACTCGGCGATGGAGTCGCTGATCCAGTCGAATGTGGCGCCGGATTCGGTGGCCCATACACGGGTGACGCGGGGATCGCACCAGCCGTTGGCGTAACGGGTGTGCTCGTTCAGCATCTGGAGCGGATCGACCTCAACCGTGTCGATGCGCGTGCCAATGACGCCGATGTCACTCTTGATGCTGCCGTGACCGGCACCCTTTTCGATGGCAATGACGTTCATGCCCTTCTCAGCTGCCGCGGCCGCGGCCGTGATACCGCCGGCCCCAAGGCCGCACACGAGCACTTCACAATCGACAGTATCGACCACGTCGAAAGTCGCCGGATCGGCGGGACTGCCGTACCAGGCCTCGCCCGTCGTCGCGAGCGTCTCATCAGCGGCGCCTGTCTCCTGCGGCGCCGACGGCGCGCAAGCCGAGAGCGCGCCGGCGAAGGCGGCCGCACCGGCAGCCACCACGCCACCCTTCAAAAAGCTGCGGCGATCCAAGTTTCCCATAGGTTCCCTCCTACGTTCGAGACGCGCGGCGCATGGGGCCGGGAATACGTCCCGCAACGGCCATCCGCATCGCGTCCTGGCGAAAAAGACAGAGGGAACGTACACCCGCATCCCGCGCTTTGTCTGTCGGCCAATGGTATTAAAGAAGAGAAACCCCTGGTAGATTTCGTGCTATTGCGAGCCCTCGGATGACGCGGTGCTCTGGGACACCAGCTCCACAAGCTCGGCATGGGTGCCCACTCCCGCCTTGCGATAGATGCGGTAGCGGTGAGTTTTTACCGTCTGGGGCGCGATGAACAGCCGACTCCCAACTTCCGTAGCGCTCATGCCCATGACGAGCAGCGGCAAAAGCTCGCCTTCCCGCGCCGAGAGGCCCCACTCCCGCGCCACGACGGCGCAGCGCTCATCGAGCGCCCGGGCGAAATCGACGGGCGCGGCGCCGGCGCCCTCCTCCCCTTCTGCAGTCGCCGCGGGTACGCGGTGGCCGCGAAACGCCCCGTAGCCGACAAGGTAGGCGAGAAAGAGTAGGGCGAGACACGGCATCACCTTCTGCACGACAAAGGTGGGCACAGCCGCTTGAACCACCATGAAGAACCCGAAAAGAGCAGCGAAGGCGACGAGATAGACGCAGGCCACCAGCCCTGGATGGCGCAGCGACCGGTCGACGGCCAGGGCGCTCGCCCACAAAAGCGCTAGCAGGAACAGCTCGCTTGCCACGGCGCATGCGAAATAAAGGGGCAGCAGAGCTCCTTCGCTGAAAATATACAGCAAGAGCGAGAGAAGAGCTGGCAGAGCCGCAGCATACACGACGACGTCGGCTCGGCGAATGCGCCGCCAAGCGAGCCAGAGGCAGAGCCATGCGAGGACGGCTGCAAAAGCTCCTACCGCGAAGAACGCCTCATGCCCACGGGTGCCCGGGAAATCGACGGCATTCCACGTAAGGCCGAGGCTCGCGGCGCAGAACAGGCCCTCCCACAGCGCCGGAGCCGCTGCCGTAAGCGCCCGGCCGGCGTCACCGTCGGAGGAATCGTCAGCTTCAGCCCGCCAGCCCTTACGGCAAAACGCCCCCAGCTGAACCGCACCGGTAACCGCCATGACACCGGCCACGGCCATGGTTCCGTAAAGATGCAGCGGGAACAGGCGGTAGGACAGCTCGGAAGCGACGGCAGCCACCGCCAGGCACAACCCAACCGATAGCAGCGTGGCGCCGAATCCGAGCGTGTTGGAGCGAGCGAATCCGAACGCCTGCACCACACAGGCACTCCCGCACAGCGCAGAGACCAGCGGAGGAACGAGCGGCGCACGAACAAGCAGCAGAGCAAGGGAGAGGCACGGCACCGCGAAACCAAAGGCGGACAGAGCCCGCTCAAAGTGATCGGCCTCACGCACAGCCGCAGCGACGCAAATAACGCCGAAGACAGCCATAGCGACGATAGTGACCAGCGCCGAGGGCAATGGCCCTAAGGCCAGCGCGTCACCGGACTGGTAGGACGTGAGCACCTCAGGCCGAAAGATAAACGTCGTCAAGAAGAGAAACGCCCCAAACTGGCAAAGCGAGGCCGCAACAATATCTTTGAGCTTGATTTCTTTCATGTTCCTCCCCTTCCCGCGCCGTCAGTGTACCACACACACAAGGGGCTCCGACTTGGTCGGAGCCCCTCAATGGGGAGGGTACAGTTCGGAATCAATTTAGGCGAAAACAGCGAGCCATAGTGCGCACGACCCGCCGTCGCGCCGCTACGCCCCCAGGGCGCGGTCGGCGGCGAACTGGCCGGCGCGGCGGCCACCGGTGCAGGCGCGGCCGTGGCTGGCACCCGAGATGGTGATGGGGTAATCGCCGAAGAAGAAGCTGCCCGAGCAGTTGCCGGCGGCCCACAGGCCCTCGATGGGATGGGCATCGGCGTCGATGACCTGCTGGTTCTCGTTGATCTTCAGGCCGCCCATGGTCACCAGCAGCGTGGTGCCGGCATGCACGCCGTAGAAGGGAGGCTCCGTCAGCGAACTTAAGCACTGCCTGCGCTTTCCGAAGTCCTCGTCGACCCCGGCGGCGCACAGCTCGTTGTAGCGCTCGATGGACGCCTTGGCCGTCTCCGCGTCGATGCCCTCCATCTTCGCCAGCAAGCCGTCGATAGTGTCGGCCGAAAGAATAGTGCCCTCTTCGATGAACTGCTGGATCTCCTCGGGGTTGTGCAGAGGCGAGCGGAAGTCTTTGCAGACCACCATGCCCATGGCCGGCCCGTCGATCTCCCACTTGCTGTCCCAGAACACCCACTTCATGTGTCGCGGCTGGGCGTTGTGGGCGCGGCAGACGAAAGCGTAGGGCATGTCCTCGTTGCAGAAGCGCTCGCCCAAGTCATTCAGGTACAGCCACGGCTGACGCGTCAGCGGGATGGAGGGCATGTGCTCCAGGCCTTCCACGCCCTCGTCGAAGTACATGGGGCAGTGGGGCGCCTCGTCGATGGCGCCGCCCACCCAGGCGCCCATGCGAATGCCGTCGCCGGTGTTGTGGGGCGGCGTCGAGATGTTGTGGACGTCCTCGGCGTGGCCGGGGATGAAGGCGTCCATCATCTCCTCGTCGTTGCCGTAGCCGCCGGTGGCCATAACGACCGCCTTCGCGTCGATGCGCGTCACGCCGGCTTTGTCTTCGCAGACGACGCCGGCCACCGCTCCGGCCTCGTCCTGCACGAGCTGCAGTGCCTCGGTGTTGAATCGCACATCGACGCCGAGCTCGCCCGCGTAGGCCGTGAACGCCTTGGCCCAGCCGATGGCGAAGGGGGGCTCGTAGCCAGCCTCGCCGCCTTCGGCGATCAGTTCGTCGGTGGGCACGATCTGAAAGGCATCGGTGGCGTAATGCTCGTACCAAGCGTCGGGAATGACTTGCATTTCCATAGGCATGGGCGCGATAGTGATGCCATGGTTCGTCAGCATGTCGGCCGCCCAATCCAGCGCCTCGGCGGAATGATCGACCCACGCCTTCACCACCCGGTAGTCGCCCCGATGATCACCCCAGCGCAGCACCTCCTGCAGCACATCCTGCTTGCGGTCGCGCAGATCGATGCCGGCCTCCAGCTGCAGCTTGCCGCCGATGGCGCCGTAGTCGATGCCGCGGAACTGGCCCGCGCCTGTCTTCTCCAGAAGCACCACCTTTGCGCCCTTTTCAGCCGCCGAGCACGCCGCCGAGAAGCCGGCTATGCCACCGCCGATGACGACGACGTCGGTTTCTTCGGTGGCATCCACTTCGGTGATGGGCTCGGGCGCGGTCTCCCACGTGTAGCCCTCAGGCTCGGCCGGGCCCGTCTCGGCCATGGTCTTGGGCGCGCAGCCCGCAAGCCCGGCCGCAGCCGCGGCAGCAGTGGCAGCGGCCCCCAATCCCAGGAATCCGCGACGGCTCAATTTCATGTTCTCGGTAGTCATGATGTCCCTCCTTTTCGGTTGGTCGATGGTCCCATCATGGCGCCTCACAGCCACGCCGTCTATCGGCATGAAACGAGTATTCCCACGTCAAAGCCATCGGTAAAAAGTGATGATTGACGAGAAAACCCCTGATGTGACACTATGGCACTGGAGGTGGTGGCCATGTTCGCCCGCTGGTGGGACAACTTTCAGGAAAGCTGCGACATACGCTTGGCCGTTGGCTGCGGATGCGCCGTGGCCTGGGTGCTGCTCGTCGCCATCTCGCCGGTGCTCTCCACCGCGTCCACCTTCATCGGAGCCGGCCTCAGTTGGCGCAGCGGCATCGTCGTCGGCGGTGTGCTCGCCTTTGGGCTGGCGGCCATTGCCTGCCGACGTCCGGGAAAACTCTGCGACGTCGAGAGGCGCAGCCCTTCCGTCCCGCCGCTCGCGATGTCCGCCGTGCTGTCGCCCATAGGCGCTATCTTGCACCAGAGCATCGCCGGAGGCATCTTCGCGGTAGTCGCGGGGCTCTGCGTGGGATGCGGCCTTGCGGGCCTCATTTTGGGATGGGCCGCGCCCTTCTCCGCCGTGCGCCTGCGCAAGCGGGTAGTGGCGACCGTAGCCGCCATGTTCGCCGGCGGGGCGCTCTACCTGATTGTCGTGCTGCTCCCCGCCCCGCTCTCCTTCGCCGTCGCGCTCGCGCTCGCACCCACCTCCCTGTTCCTCGCCATGACCATAGACCGCTTCCCCGCTCCAGGCGATGAGACCGATTCTTTCCCGACAATTGGCGGCACGACCGAAACGGGTGCAGAAAACGGCGGCGGCAAAGCCGAAGCCGATACGATCGCCGCGGCCGAAGCCGAAACCCGACCCTGCTCCAGCGCCGGTCATCCCGACCTCACACGGCTCTTCGGCCCCGAGCTCTCGCTGGCCATCGTTGTCTACGGCGCCCTGTTCGTCCTAGCTGGTCACGTGCTTCCCGAGGTCGAACTCGCATGGATGGCCTCGGTACTGCCGGGAATCGCCAACGTGGGCGCCCTCCTCGTCTCGGAAACCGTGCTCACCCTCTATCTGGTGAAGCGCATCCGCATCGAGAGCCCGCGCACCGCCTACCGCCCCGCCACCGCCCTCGTCGCCGTCGGCTTTTTACTTTTACCCTTCGTGGGCGATGCCGGGGCCATTCCTTGCATGGCCGTCGCCTTCGCGGGCTTCGGCTGCTTCCTCGTGTATCTCTGGATCGTCATGGGGAACATGGCCCAGCGCTGGAGCGCGGCACCCATTCCCACCTGCGCCTTCGGCTTCATGCTGCTGTTTTCCGGCATCGTGCTCGGCGAGCTGGCCGCCTGGACCCTCTACCGCGTCCCCCTCAGCTTCGGCTACCCGGCGGCCGTCAGCATCGTCTCGCTGTTCATGCTCGTCGTGCTTGCGTGGAGCATGGCCGACGGCTCCCGCTACGCCCACGAGACCGCCGCGATGGGCGGCGTGCCCTTCTCTGCCCCAGTTTCATCAAGCGCAGGGACGGATTCCGCTTCCGAAGGCAGAGGCGCCGATGCAGCAGCGCGGCTCTATGCGGCCGCCGAGACCTACGGCCTGTCGCCGCGCGAGGTGGAGGTGACGGCGCTCCTTCTGCGGGGGCGCTCCATCCCCTACATCTGCGACGAGCTGTTCATCGCCAAGAGCACCGCGCAGACCCACGTGCGCCACATCTACGCCAAGATGAACATCACCGGCGGCCGCCAAGAGCTCATCGACCGCATAGAGGGCTCCGACTAGTAACAGTACCGGCCATGCCGTCAGCCAAAAGTGTCAGTCGTACAGAGCAGCCTCTGTCCCAAAAGCCGGAGTATCGAGTTTAAATGTACTGGCCCTTCGTTAAATAGTCGCGAATCATGGGCATGTCGAAATCTACGAAGCCCCTTCGCCGCGCCCCGATGATTTCCTGCTCGATAAGACGCGCACGAATCTTTGTCGCATTGTTTTCGCTGATGCCCATGAGACCAGCTATGTCGGAAACACGGTGGGGTCCCTCGCCTTCCGCCATCGCAGTGAGGAACTCCAGCTCTCTTTCGCTCAAGCTGTTCACCGTCGGCTCAAGCACCATGCGATACATATCATCTCGGGCGAAAGCCACAGCCTGTTCCATGTCTTTGAGAGTAATGACCCCTCTCTCGGGATGCTGCCGCCAAGCATGGTAACCAAGAAGCTGTATGAGGAAGGCGTAACCCTCCGAAGCATCAGCAGCCACCTTGAGCGCATCAACGGCGATTCCTCTTCCAGCGCCCTCCACCGTCTCCTTAATGGCGTAAGAGGTATCGGTTGCGGATATCTGATCCATCGAGTGCTTGAACGCCCTGCGGAGAAACGAGGTCGCGTCCACATCGATGAGTGTTGAGACGTTGTGCGGGAGCCCGGCCAAAAGCAGTGCGACGTCCCGACGCTCGCGGACGAAATGCTGGAACGAATCAATGAGAACTGAAAGTTCATCGGATTGCGCCGACACTTCATCGACGGTTATGAGAAGGCCCGTGTCTTTCTCATTGAGTTCGCCGATGGCCTTCGTCATATCCGCACGCCATGTAGAAGGCGCCTCCTCCTTGGTTCGCGTGAACCCCACGCCATGGACATGTATTTCCGAGAGCCATGAGTATGTTTCAGGAGTAAGAAGGTGAGATGCCTTTTGGCGAAGCTGAACGATTATCTCCGAGAGCATTCCGTATCGGTCGGTTACATTGACGCTGACCCACCCCCGCATTTCGGCCCGCTCGGCAACGGCCGTGAGAAGCACCGTCTTGCCCGTTCCGCGAGCGCCCACGAAAATAGTTGCCCTGTTGGGGTCGCCCGGCGCGTTGTCCAGTCCCTCAAGGATGTCCGTGATGAGCGTATCGCGCCCTGCAAGTTCGGGAGGCACGCACCCGAAAGTTGGAGTGAACGGATTGTGTGCCAGCTTCACCATAGCTTGCTCCATTTCACGATCTTTCACTTTATTTCACAAGTTTTCACTTTGTTTCACAATATTTCACTTAGGCACTATATCGTATGGAGAGTAGCTTTCGCAACCACACGCGTTGGCCCATAGGACGAAAACTCGAAGGCTTCCACCATAACCGCGCACCTCCACGTCGCATGTTCGCGGCCCTGCCATCTCAGCCCTCGGTGACGCTGGCGCTGCCGGAAAGCGAGATGGGGTCGCCCAGAAACGTCGGGGGCGGCTGCACGATCGCTGTGAAGAAGTCCTTGTTTCGGGCCAGCACTTCGCGCAGCTCGCGGGCCTCCTGCCCGGCGTAGGGACGCAGATCGGCGGACACTCCGTAGGCGTCCAGCCCGAGACGTTCCGCCACGTAGAGCGCACGGTACAGATGGTATTTCTGGGAAACGATCACGATGCGCTTCGCCCCGAACACATCGCGCGCCCGGTACATGCTCTCGTAGGTGGAAAAGCCCGCATGGTCCATGAACACGTCGTCCGCCGGAAGTCCCGCCTGCACGGCCATCTCCCGCATGGCGTTCACCTCGTCGTAGTCGGCCCGGCCGTGGTCGCCGCTCATCAGCAGCTTCGGCGACGTGCCGTTCTCGTACAGCGCGACGCCCTGGGCGATGCGGTCCGCCAGCATGTCACTCGGACACCCGTCGGGATGCACCCCGCATCCGAGCACCAGCACGCAATCAACGTTGCCGAGGACGGCCGCCTCATCGGCCGTCACGATGCGCGGACCCGCCGTCGTCTGCACATGGGCGTCTATCGCGAAGACCGCCACCGCGCCGAGAATGGCGAGCACCAGAACTCCCAGCCCGATTCGCTTAAGCCACGTGTCCACGTCTCACCTTCCTTTGCCATCTGGGACGAATATACCGCGTCCGTACGACAAGAGGAATCGAGTTAAGGAAAACATAAGTGGCATTCAAAACCTTTTTAAAGCCGGCTGAGAAGATCTCCGCCCCCCAGAAGGCGCGCACCGCGAAAGAATCGCCTGCTCGGCCCGTCAGCATAGTGGACTGTTAGTGCACGAAATCGACGGTTATGAGCGCCCTGGACGCAAGAGAAATCAGCAGAACTAGCGGCATTCGATAAAACCGAGCGACTGCCACCCCCCTTGACGCTCATAAACGGCAATCTCGTGCAGAAATCGGCACCTTCGCCGACCGGAGGGCAAAAGAGGACAGCTCTTCGGACTATTTCGGAAATGCAAAATTGCCAGCCAGAACGCTTGCGCTAACGTCAGCGCTGCTCGTCGTAGAACTTGTCGACCAAACCTTGTTTGCTACTGACGCCAAGCTTTCGGTACAAGTTGGTGCGATAGGTTTTAATCGTGTTCGGGGAAAGACACAGCTCGTCGGCAATAGCATTCAGCGTATAGCCTTTGATCAGAAAGCCCAGCACCTCGACCTCCCTCTCTGCGAGATGATACGCCTGAGCAAACCCCTCGATGTCCGAAGAGCCCGACATCTCCGTCTTTCGCCCCTTGGGAGGAAGAACCATACGAATGACAATGAGCAACGAGCAGATAACCAAGAGCGAGGCCGCAACGAGGCCATTGGCCACACCCGTCGAACTGAGAAAATGGGCCAGCGGAAGGCCAGCGGTAAGGGAGGAGTACATCACGACCACGTACAGCAGCGACAGGCGAAGAGAGCTGAAGCCCGCCAACGTCCCATTCTTGTTGCAGAACACGACGAACAGAAGCATGAACAGCAGCCAGAAAATCGTCATGGAAGCTATTTGCGCAATGCGCGAATGCGACCAATCGAACACGAGAATAACCCCAATCAGTGCGCTCACGAGCCCCACGATGAAGAAATAGGCAGCAACGTCATCGGCTACGACTTTCGCCTTAAGCGCAACGAGCACGAACAGCATAGCCCCTGCGACGACCGTGCTTATGCCCCATTCGGAAAGCTGGGGAAGCGTCACAGTAACCATCTGCATAGCAAGAGCGAGAAGGGCGACAAGAACCAGTGATGGTAACTTTGCCTCTGCGAATCCGCGCGTAACGACTTCTCTTCGTGCCCCAGCATCTGACCAATAACGCGAGAGCAAAACCAGGGACGCTACCGTGAGGCAGCCAAAAGCAAAGGGGACAAGCGGAGCATCCGCCATTCCCAATAAGTCAATGGCTCCATAGGCGCCCCCGGTAACCAGGAGCGCCCCGGCTCCCGCCTTAAGCAGCGAGAGGCCTGACCAACCGCCACAAAAGACAATCCAGCAAGCGAAGCCTATCCCATAGCGAATGCCGATAAGCAACGACGCGGCGCCCAGTTCCAGCCAATGGAAGTCGGCGATCCCTAAGCGCATCCCGCAAAGCACGGCATCGAGCACCGCCATCACTGCACAGACGATCCAGACACCCCGCAGACTATTAAGGCGCCACCCCAACAGGGAAAGTGAAAGCAGAGAGAGCACGAGGGCAACGTGCCAAGCCACGACAAACGCGATTCCAAGAGAAGAATACTGCTCCGCACCCGTCCAGTATGCCAAGCGCCCGATAAGGAAATTCCAAAGCAGCAGCGATCCCAAGGCCAAAGCAGAGAGCAGCAACGGGACGAGATCCTTCCCCGCCTCCATACATCTATCACCCGCCTTTTCTTAGATCGAGATGCGCCGTCACTCCGGCTGAAACTTACCCCCAACGCCTACTCACGGCACGGTCCATCATAGCCGAAAAACCCTCGACACTCCCCCGCAAAGATAAGCCCGGAAGCCCTAAACCCTTCGTTTCACCCCTTTTGTACCTATTGCAAACGGCACGTTCCACCGTTTTGAGCGTACCGAACTTCCCTTCCGACGCCCTACCATGCATCCCGCGTCGTCTGCGAACAAGACGGCACAAACAACATTACAGGCTCGTGAAAGGAGACCCGCATGAAGGAGAGGGATATGGTGCATCCGACTGATCGAGAGCTTTCCAGAAGGTCATTTCTTAAAGGGACGGTGCTTGCAGGAGCAGGCGTAGGAGCCATGGGCGCTCTTGCGGCCTGCGCCCCGTCTGGCGCGAAAGACGATCTCGCCAGCACGGGCGTTGCTGCCGATTCTGTGACATGGGACAAAGAGACCGACATCGTCGTGGTAGGTTTTGGAGGCGCCGGCTCGGCAGCCGCCATCGAGGCGCGCAAGGCCGGTGCCGAAGTCGTCATCCTTGAGGCATCCAGCGTTGGCGGCGGCTCTACCGCTCTCAACGGTGGTCTCATCTACTTGGGCGGAACCCCTTTGCAGAAGGAGCACGGCATCGAGGACAGCGCCGAGAACTTCCTCAACTACATGATGCAGATGGCCGGCCCCTCCGCCAACGTCGACGCCCTGAAGCTTATCGCCGAGCAATCCGAGGACATTTACAACTGGTGCCTCGAGCAAGGCATCGACTTCTCTGGAGAAGTCCTTGAGGCCCACCTCCCCGATGGCGAAGAGGGCATCTGCTTGGGCTATACGGGCAACGAGCTCTCTCGCGAAGCGCAGAAAGTGGCCACGCCGGCTCCTCGCGGTCATGTGGCCCAGCCCGAGGCGACCGGCATGGGATTCTTCCGTCCCCTGAAGGCGGCTGTTGAAGGCTCCGGCGCCGAAGTTCTGTACGAGGCCGTTGCCACCAGCCTGATCACCGATGAGAACGGTCGAGTCATCGGCGTTTGCGCCGACTACGACGGAGGATCCAAGAACGTCAAGGCGAACAAGGCGGTCATCCTGGCGGGAGGCGGCTTTACGTCCAACGAGGAAAAGGTGCGCGACCACCTTCCCTACAAGGCCAATCCCGGCTGGCCCGTCACCAACCCCAACGAAGACGGCAGCTGCATCCAGATGGCCCAGAAGATCGGCGCCGATCTCAAGGGCATGTCGGAAACCCAGATCGGCTTCTCCGTGTACACGATCAACGACCGTGCCTGCGAAGGCATCCTGGTCGATGAAAACGGGCTGCGCTTTACCGCCGAAGACGAGTACGGTGCCTTCATTGGCAAGCGCATCGTCCAGCGAGGCGAGCACGCCTACCTCATCGTTGGCAATAATCTGAAGTCCATCATGGACGAAGCCGAGCAGACGCCCGTCGCCGAGGGCGCGACGATTCAAGAGCTCGCAGCCGCGATCAGCGTTGACGCCGATTCTCTCGCCCACACCGTCGCCACGTACAACGACATGGCCGAGGGCGGCATCGACTTCCAGTTCGGAAAGGAACCGAAGCACGTCGTCGCTCTGAACGAAGCACCCTTCTACGCCTACGATGCAAGCGCCGAGAACACGTACTATATGACCCAAGGTGGCTTGCGCGTCGATCTTGACCTTCACGTGATCGACTCCGAGGGAGCCGTTATCCCGGGCCTTTACGCTGCGGGCCTTTGCAGCAACTTGATTTTCGGCCAGTACTTCGGCAGCGGCTCCTCGATGCTTTGGTGCTTTTTCTCGGGCCGTGCCGCAGGTACGAACGCCGCAGCCGAGTAGGCTCCCGTATCATTTCCCGGCGCCTCAAACGCGCCTTTCCCCAACGCCGCCGCAGCCTCCCCTCCCCGCTGCGGCGGCTTCTCTTCGTCTCGCGCGATCCCCTATTTTGACAGCCTTATTCCGCCAGTCGCTTGAAGCGCACGGTTTGCTGTTTCATGGATATCTTGCCCACTTCCCAGCCATGGGGCAGGAGCTCTTTCTTATAGTTGAGGAACGAATGATCCAAAGGAACGCCGGCGATGGCGCCGATCTCGTCGAAGGTGAGTACCAGCTCGTCGCCTTCTTGCTCTTCCACGTATTCCCACAGTTTGTCGTACTTGCTCATGGCGATCTCTTTCCTTGGCTTTTGTCGCTTTCGTCGCCCCAGTCTAGCACGGGTGCCGCGGCCGAATCCCATTCGTAGTCATCCCGCAACCACTGCACGGACACCGCCTTTCGCGGGCTCCACGGAGCATTGCGGGGGCAACGCGCAACGTTGAGCGAAATAGTTGTTGATCGACGCCGCGTCAGGGCGTATAGTGACCGAGTCAATATTTCTGTGAGGCCTTCGGGATGCACGAAGCGCTCGCGCGATGAGGCAAAGCGGCCTGCCCGCAGCGCCGAGGCAACGCAAGCGCAGCATAAGCAAACCGGGGGCGGAGAAAACTCTGGAGAACTCTTAAGTGAGTGCCGAAGGTGCAAGGCGTGCGCGCGGACGACCTCCGCAGGCAAGCTGAATCTCTCAGGCAAACGGACAGAGCGATGACGCGACTTCTTCGGCCGCCCACGCATGAGTTCCCCCGAGTCTTCTCGCGAGAAGAAGGGAATGCCGTGGAAGAGGCGCTACTTGGTATCGTTACCACCATCAACAACTACCTGTCCAACTACATCCTGATCATCCTGCTGCTCGGCATGGGCATCTGGTTCACCGTGCGCACCAAGGCGATCCAGTTCCGTTGCTTCGGCGAAGGCTGGCGCCGCGTGTTCGGCAACTTCAGCCTGCGCGGCGGCAACCAGGGCGGCGGCATGACGTCGTTCCAAGCGCTGTCCACCGCTATCGCGGCCCAGGTGGGCACGGGCAACATCGTGGGCGCGTGCGGCGCCATCATCGTGGGCGGCCCGGGCGCCATCTTCTGGATGTGGATCATCGCCCTGCTCGGCATGGCCACCAACTACGCCGAGGCGGTCATGGCCCAGAAGACCCGCGTAGTCGACGAGGACGGCACCGTGCACGGCGGCCCGGTCTACTACATCACCACGGCCTTCAAGGGCAACGGGGGCAAGTTCCTCGCCGGGTTCTTCGCCGTGGCCATCATTCTGGCGCTCGGCTTCATGGGCTGCATGGTGCAGTCGAACTCCATCGCCGAGACCATGAACACCGCCTTCGGCATCCCCACCTGGGTCATGGGGCTTATCGTGGTCATTCTGGCTGGCACCGTGTTCATCGGCGGCGTGTCCCGTCTGGCCGCCGTCACCGAGAAGATCGTGCCCGTCATGGCCATCCTCTACGTGCTCGGGTCGCTTGTCGTGCTCATCATGAACGCCGCCAACATCCCGGCCACCTTCGCGCTCATCTTCCAGTGCGCCTTCAACCCCGACGCCACCGTGGGCGGTGCCACTTTCGGTATCATCGCCGCCATCAGCCAGGGCGCCAAGCGCGGCCTGTTCTCCAACGAGGCCGGCATGGGCTCCACCCCGCACGCCCACGCGCTAGCCGAGGTGAAGGATCCGCACGAGCAGGGCGTCGTGGCCATGATCGGTGTGTTCGTGGACACCATCATCGTCGTCACCATGACCGCGCTCGTGGTGCTGTCGGTGCTCTACGTGGGCGACGGTACGCTGGCCACCGGCGACTACGCGACGCTCACCGCCGAGACCATCACCAAGACCAACATCGCCCAGCTGGCCTTCGGGCAGTTCTTCGGCGCGAACGTGGGCGCGTGGTTCGTGGCCATCTGCCTTTTGTTCTTCGCCTTCTCCACCATCCTCTCGTGGAACCTGTTCGCTAAGCTGAACGTGGAGTGGCTCTTCGGAAAGCGCGCCGTGCTGCCCTTCACCATCATCGCGCTCGTGTTCATCTTCATGGGGTCGCTTCTGTCCAACGACCTGGTGTGGGAGCTCGCCGACATGTTCAACCAGCTGATGGTCATCCCCAACGCCATCGCGCTGTTCGCGCTGTCCGGCGCGGTGCTCGCCATCGCCAACGCCAAGCACGACAAGCGCGCGCTGGACGCGGCCGAGGAGCGCCTGGAAGACCAGGAGCGCGCCGCCATGAACGCCCTCGTAGAGGAGGACAAGCGCAAGTAGCGCTTCGATCGCAACAAAACATACCCGTACAGGGGCGGCTTTCGGGCCGCCCCTTTCAATTTGGAACGCGGCCACCTGATCTGCAAGGGGAGGCACTCGCGGTTCAGGACTTCAGATTCGGAACATCGCGAAGCCGGGCAACCCATGGCGCCCGCACAACTACAGCGCCGAGTTCCTCGCCCAGGAACCCGTGACGTCCGAGAGGCACATAACATGCAGGATTTTGCGTTTTTGCGACTTGGGGAATCACTGCGGGGCAACCGATGTCGCGAAAACGCAAAATACCGCACTCCACAAGACGTCGATGTCGCGAAAACGCAAAATCCTGCATGGAACCCGTTGCTCACCCTCCCCTTGAGGCACCGTCCTCCCCCAGAAGCTCGCCCTTCCCCGTAAGGTGGAACAGACGCGCGGGCAGCCTCGGCTAGAGCGCTCCTGTTGGCGGTGGCGCCGAGGAAGCATGAGGTCGTACCTAGCATCCTGAAAGGCGTCAGTACGTTTTGGCAACCTCAGGAGGGCAAATCGAAGCAAGCAGCAAAACCAGCAATGATGATCTCCAAGTTGCGATTAAAGGCATCTTCGTCATAAAGGCCCGCGATCATGCGAGCCATTCTTTGACGGTCGCCGCTTTCTCCGTCAGCCACCGGAACGTTGCCGCTGTAATGCTCATTCACATACATTTCCTGCAGCTGAAAACCCGTCAGGAACGAATGCATGAGCGACAAGAAATACTCGGGCATATGGGCCGGCAGCGTATCGCTCTCATGAGTGGCAAAAACCGATCGGGTGAATTCCAGCGACGGCGACTCAAACTGGGGAGTCATGACGAACAGCATGAAAGCTTTGGGGTGCGCCAGCGCCATAGAGCGGTTCGCATGGGCCACGCGGCGCAACGACTGCTGCCATGTTTCTCCCGTTACCGGCTCGATTTTGTTCTCGGCAAGCATTTCGCCGAGCGCCGCTTTCATGAGGGCGTCCTTGCTGCCGAAGCGATTGGCGATGGTCATAGTGGGAACACCGGTCACCGCGCTCAACTTGCGGAACGAGAAGGCCTCCACCCCCTCTTCATCGATGAGGGCGAGAGCCGCACGGGCCAACTCGTCATTGGTGAGCACGGTTCGGGGAGCGCTGTTCTTTGCACGGGACATGGGCCGCCTTTCTCTGGTCGGGTAAATTATACCCCTTGACAAGTTGGTACACCGTACCATATGATGATGCCATCATTTGGTACGGTGTACCAACAACTTCAGGGAAGGAGCGGATCATGGATCTATCACGTCGTTCGTTTTTCGCGGGAGCACTCTGCGCCGGAGGGGCGGCGTTGGCGGGACTCGCCGGCTGCGCGCCGTCTTCAACGGAGGCATCGGCAGATCAGGGCACTTTGGCCGGCACCGGCGCAAATCAAGAGGCTCCAACTCACAACCCCATTTCGACGGAGCAGGCCGATGTCGTAATTGTAGGCTCGGGAACAGCGGGCACCGTGGCAGCCTGTCGCGCTGCCGAGCTGGGGCTTTCCGTCATTTGCCTCGAGAAGAACAGCGGCTTGGGAGGCACTTCGGCCGTAGCAGAGGGCTTTTGCGGCATCGGGTCGAAAGCCCAGGCGGCCCAGAACATCACCGTCGATCCGAATGCAGTCGTGGCCGACACGCTCGCCTATCACCATTACGGATGCCTGGGACCGGTGGTGCGCGCTTTCGCCGACAACAGCGGCGCCACCATCGATTGGCTCGAGGATCATGGGACTGCCTGGGCCTCCATCGCGGCCCTCGGCGATTCTTACCAAGTATGGCATCTTCCAGCCGACGAAAGCGGCATGCCCACTCATGTTGGCGACGTACTTTCCGTCATTCAGCCGGCCGCGGAGGAGCTCGGCGTGCAGTTCCGCATTTCAACCCCCTTCACCGGGCTGCGCGTAGAGGACGGATGCGTTACGGGCGTTTACGCCGAGGGTTCCGACGGAGAGATTCTCATCGAAAGCCGAGCCGTTATTCTGGCAAGCGGCGGCTACGCGAACAATCAGGGGATGTTCGAGAAGTTCACAGGTCGCCCCTATGCAAACGTGCACGTATGGGGCATGGAGGGCCGCGACGGCGACGGCATCGCCCATGCCGTCGCTGAGGCGGGAGCCGACACCCATCACCCCGAAGCCGTCATGTGGCACACGGGCATGCTGGACGGCACGAGCGCGTTCTCGGATATTCCCAACTACATCGTGACCATGCAACCCACCATGCGCGTGAACGAGGCGGGCATCCGTTACTTCAATGAGGCCGCCACCAGCGATTTCACCGCTGTGGGCAATGTGCTGACCACCAATGCGGCCAATTTCGCCATTTTCGACGACGCGTTCATCGACCATATCGAGACCGCAGGTCCCTGGATGCCCATGCCGAACCTCGGCGCCTTTGCGGGACAGCCCTATGCGTGTCGCGAGGGTCTGCTCACATGCGAGGGACTTGTGCAGGCCGACAGCATCGAGGAACTGGCACGTGCCCTCGGGCTGGACAGCGCCACGCTCGCCGCAACGGTAGAGCGCTTCAACGGATTCTGCGCCGCAGGCGCTGATGAGGATTACGGGCTGCCTGCGAATATGCTGCTGCCCGTATCCACCCCGCCCTTCTACGGCGCCCGCATCACGCCGACGCTCTTTACCACCGTGGGCGGCTTGCGCGTAAACGACCGCATGCAAGTAATGGGCACCGACGGCTCCCCCATTGAAGGGCTGTTCGCTGCCGGCGGCGACGCGGCAGGACTGTACGGCGCCAACTACGATGTAGATGTGTGCTCCGGTTCTCAACAGGGCTGGGCGGCCACTTCGGGGCGTTTGGCAGCGGAAGCAGCTGCCGCCCAAAAGTAAGCGTTTCGGCGCACACTGAGCGGACGGGGGTATTTCTCATGCACGGGGCGGTCTTCGGGCCGCCTCTTCTGCTTTTACCGCGCGAACGCTCGAACCGTGAAAGGGCGCCAATGCAGCCAAAGCATCGCGAAGCCAAATGCTCCCGTCGAACAACAACCGGACGCCCGAGAGCCACATAGCGTGCAATATTTCGCGTTTTTGCGACTCTGGACGTCACTGCGGGGGTAATTGGTGTCGCAAAAACGCGAAATACCGCACTTGGCAGGATGGCGATATCGCAAAAACGCAAAATCTTGCACGAAACCCGCTAGTCCGCCTCCCCGAGAAGCTCTGCGAGGCGCTCGCGGGTAAGTCCGGCGAGCGCCTCGCCGTTTGTTGCGGCGATCACGGAATCGGCCAGGTCGCGCTTGGCCTCCTGAAGGGCCACGATGCGCTCCTCGATGGTGCCCTTGGCCACCACTTTGTACACGTCCACCTCGCGGCTCTGCCCGATGCGATGGGCGCGGTCGGTCGCCTGATCGGTGGCGGCGGCGTTCCACCACGGGTCGGCATGCACCACCACCGAGGCACCGGTGAGGTTGAGCCCCGTGCCGCCGGCCTTCAGCGACACGAGGAACACCGGCGTCTCATCGTCGTTGAACTGGTTCACCAGCCGCACACGCTCGCGCTTGGGCGTAGCGCCCGTTATAGTGAAGTGCGCGATACCACGGCGATCGAGTTCGGCGGAAAGCACGTCCAGATAACTCGTGAACTGCGAGAATACGAGCACCTTGCGCCCAGCTTCCATTGCCTCGTCCACCAATTCCATGATGGCGCCCAGCTTCTCGGCGCCGCCCTTGTAGTTCTCGAACACGAGCGAGGGATCCAGCGCGATCTGGCGTAGGCGCGTCAGCTCAGCCAGCACCTCGACAGCACTCTTCTCGGCATCGGGAATATGCCCGCGACGATTGGCCCGCGAGGCGTTCTGACGCTTCTGGACGTTCAAATCCTCGCGCAAGCGTTGCTCGGCGCCGTCGTAGAGCCGCCGCTGCTCGCGGGAAAGGGGCACATAGCGGATACCCTCGAACTTGGCGGGCAAATCGGTGAGCACGTCGGCTTTGCGGCGACGCAGCACAAACGGCTCGATGAGCGCGCGCAGCCGCGCGGCCGCCTCTTCGTCCTCGCCGATAATGCCCAGCTCGTAGCGCTCGCGGAACCGCTCGTAGCTGCCGAGGAACCCGGGCATGAGGAAGTCGAAGATGCTCCAGAGCTCCGAGAGGCGGTTCTCCACCGGCGTACCCGTGAGCGCGAACCGCAAACGGGAGCGCAGGCGCTTCACGGCGCGGGTGGTCTTGGTGGCGTGGTTCTTGATGTACTGGGCCTCGTCGAGCACCACCATGCCCCAATCGATGCGGGCGAGCTGCGCGCCATCGATGCGCACGCGATCGTAGGAGGCCACGACCACGCAGGGCTCGCCGCTCGCACGGGCCAGCAGCGCCTCGCGGTGCGCGCGAGATCCCTCCAGAGCGATCACCGACACATCGGGAGCGAAGCGGGCGAACTCGTCGGCCCAGTTGAACACGAGGGAGGCGGGGCAGACCACGAGCACGGGGCCGGCCAGCCGCTCGGCGTCACGCAAGCTCTTCACCAGGGCTATCATCTGCAACGTCTTGCCGAGACCCATCTCATCGGCCAGGATGCCGCCGAAACCGAGCGATGCCAGACGCGCCAGCCAGCGGAAGCCCTCCACCTGGTAGGGCCGCAACGTACCCGCAAGGGAAGCGGGCGCCTCCGCAGGCGCGGGCGACCCGTCCAGACAACGCAGGTAGTCTTCGAAGGCGCGGTCGCGCACGGCATCGCCATACTCCCGATCTAGGTAGAACGCCTGATAGGTTGGCAGCTCGGCACCACCGTCCAGCAACGCGTCGGCCGACACGCCCAAATCGCGCATCATATCGCCGAGTGCCGCCACATCCCCCTCTCCCAGAGCGGCGATGCGCCCGTCGCTCAGGCGATGGAAGCGCCTGCGGCGCCGATAAGCGGAAAGCATCGCTCGCAGCTCGTCGGCGGAAAGGTCGCTCTCGCGCACATCCATCTGGATGAGGTTCGCGCGCAGGGAAAGACCCAGCGACACCCGCGGCGGCCGTTCCATGATGAGGCGGTCGAAGGCGGGCGTGGTGAACACCTCGCCGACGGCCCGAAATTGCGCCAGGCCGCCATAGAGCAGCTCGCCGGCCAGCTCGGTCTGGCGCAGGGGCAGCGTGCACGAGCCATCGAAGAACTGCGCGGCCACGGCCACGCCCGCATCCTCCAGGTCCTGATCGCGGAAGGCCTGGCTCGAGGCCGGCCGCAACTCCGGCTCCTCAGCAGAATCGGCAGGGCTTTCCAACACCACTTCCCGCTCGCCGTAAAAGGCCTTCGCCGTGAGGCGGATGAGCGCAGCCTCCTTCTTACCCGTCACGTCGAAGTAGAAGGCGAGCGTACC
Organism: Adlercreutzia sp. DFI.6.23; assembly: GCF_024462535.1. Classification (NCBI taxonomy): domain Bacteria; kingdom Bacillati; phylum Actinomycetota; class Coriobacteriia; order Eggerthellales; family Eggerthellaceae; genus Adlercreutzia; species Adlercreutzia sp. DFI.6.23. The sequence goes on along the minus strand of NZ_JANGBP010000007.1, from coordinate 79,683 downwards.
AGCCACCGGGCGCAGCGCCTCCCACGCCTCGGGCAGATCCACCGCAAGCGTCTCCTCCAGCACGGGCAGCGCGCGCCGGCAGAATGCCTCGGCATCGCGCTCAGCCACAAAGGCCGCCCGACCCGCGTCGAGTTCCGCATCCCGCAGAAACGAGAAAGCGCGCGCATCGGCACCTGTCGTCCGCGCAGCTATGCCGTCGGCCAGCACGAAGGCCACTTCGAGCCCGCGCACCACCAGCACCTCCTTGGAAAGACGCAGGTCGTAACCGCCTTCGGAGGGAAGGAACTCAAGAGATGCAGTGGGGATGTCCTCCGCGATGGTCCACGGCGTCGGAGCCGGAGCGGCAGCGCCGCCATCGCTTCGCTCAAGGATGAACGAGGCGCGCTCCCCCATGGCATCGAGCATATCGGCCAGCTCCGCCTCTCGCAGGCGCACCTCGCGCTTCCCGGCGGCGGCTCGGAACGTGGAGCCGCCGAACAAGCGCTCATCGGGAAACACCTCGGCCAGCGTGCGGGCCACGGCGCGGGAAGGCCCGTCGAAGGCCTCGAGCCGATGGGCAAAGGCGAGCTTCTTCCCGTAGGAGAAGTACTCCCCACGCTGCACGCGATGGGCTAAGGCCTCAAGGTCGCGCACCACGTAAGTGCCCTGCGGGCCTTCCGCATCGAGCCGCAGCGACCAGAGACGCCCGTCGAAGGCAAGGTGCGGCGTCAAATGAACACTGCCGGGCGCCACGCCCAAGACGGGCAATCCCGCTCCGCGCGATGCTGCGCCTGCAGGCGCCGTCGCGCCTTGGGCGAGGCAGCGGGCCAGCGCCTCACTCGTCGTGCGCTGGCTGCGAGACGCCGCGCGATTCGCCCCAACGTCGCGAAAGCTGCGGGGCTGGGTGAAGTAGGTCGTTACCAGGGCCACGCAGTGCTTGCACAGCCCGTCGAAGCGGGCAATGGCGGGGCAGGTGCATTCGTAATCGACGATGCGCGACTCGAAGTCGCCGAACATCACCGACGTCTCAAAGTAATCGGCAATGCCCGACGCTGAGGCGACCTGGGCCGAGATGATCGTCGTATCGTCATCGCGCCGTACGGTGCGATCCGCAACCGCCTTTGCGCTGGCCGCCAGCCCTACGCCCCGCGACACCGCCCGCGGATCGGCGTAATCGGCCAACTTGATACCGCCCAGACCCACCGCGCCTCCTTTCAATTGCCGAATGCGAACACTTGAGGTTACCACAACTTGTCTGTTCGCAGTGCGGGGTAAGCGCAAGGCCTTGCGACTCCCTAAGGCATGTCGGTAACCTCGAAAAACTTGCCGGATTCTCTGCTTGCAACTTACTCGGGTAGCAGCTCTGAGTATGATGGACGCGACACGAAGAACGCGAAACCGCATCCGCCGCCCCATCCCGAGGAGGACTCATGGGCCTTTTCGCCTCACCCTGTACCAGTACCGGCACTACCACGCATTCGCATCGCCAGCGCAGGCGCTTCGCCGCACTCGCCCTCGCCGCCCTCTTAACCATGAGCGCCCTCGCCCTGGTCGGCTGCGCATCAAACCATCCCATCACGAAATCCGGCGAGCAATGCGCCTCCTGCCATAGCGACGGCCGCGCCGCCGTGGAGGGCACGGGCTCCGCCAGCGCCACGGAAACGGGCCTCACCTTCGCCGTGGAAAGCGGCGCCGACGAAGTCTACCTCTGCACCGCCGCTGTGGCTGAGGACGGCACCGTCGTTCCCTCCCGCGACCGCACGCTGTCCGCCGACGAGCTCGGCGCCGTCACCGTGAACCGTCCGGGCCTCTACGCCCTGTGCACCGGCGATGTCGCCTCCCCCTCGGCCACCGTTCTCGTAAGCGCCACCGAATCCGGCCCCACTGACACCGTCGTGAAGCTGTAGACCAGTCCTGCGCAAATTCGCGTCGCACCCTGCGCCTTTCCCTATTCACCGCAAATTCTGCGGCGAATAGCTTGCCAATCGCCGCACGAACGCGAAAACCAGCCCCTACTCCCCCGCGAAGGCGCCGGTTTGGCGGTTCCAGAGGCGGGCGTAGTCGCCGCCCTTCGCCACGAGCTCGGCATGGGGGCCGTCCTCCACGATACGTCCCTGGGACAGCACGACGATGCGGTCGAGGCTCGCCACGGTGGAGAGGCGGTGGGCCACCACGATGGCGGTGCGGCCCTCCATAAGGCGCGCAAGGGCCTCCTGCACGGCGGCCTCACTCTCCGAATCGAGCGCACTCGTGGCCTCATCCAGCACGAGGATGGGGCAGTCGGCCAGCATGGCGCGGGCGATGGCGATACGCTGGCGCTGACCGCCCGACAGCTTGATGCCGCGCTCACCGGTGATGGTGTCGAACCCCTGGGGCAAATCCTCGATGAACTCGAGCGCGTTGGCCGCCCGGGCCGCCTCGCGAATCTCCTCTATCGTGGCGTCGGGCCGCCCGTAGGCGATGTTCTCGGCGATGGAGCGGTGGAACAGCAGCGCCTCCTGGGGCACATAGGCGATCTGCCGGCGCAACGACTGCTGGGTCACGTCGGCCACGTTCTGGCCGTCCACCAAAATCTCGCCCTCCTGGATGTCGGCCAGGCGCAGCAGAAGCTTCGTGAGCGTCGTCTTCCCCGCACCGGACATGCCGACAAGGCCCACACGCTGTCCCGCAGGAATCTGAAGGTTGAAATCGCGGAACACCTGGGTCTTCACATCGCCGTCGGTGTACCAGAAGTTGATGTCCTTGAAGTTGATGTCGCCCAGTTCCACATCGAGCGGTTGCGCGCCGGGCTTGTCGGCCACCAGGCGCGGCTCATCGAGCACCGCCGTCATGCCGCTCGCGTCGCCGAAGGCCTGGTTGATGCGCTGCAGGCCCGTGTTGATGAAGTTGAACTGGTTCGTCACCGTGTTCGTGTAGGTGAACATGAGGATGACCGTGCCCGGCGTGATGCCGAACCAGGCGTTGCCGCCGGAGATGAACACCGTCACCACGGACATGATGACCACGGTGATGGCCGCCGTGGTGATGCCACGGGCAAGCGAGGCCCGCATGCGCTTCGAATCGCGCGCCACCACCTCGCGATTCGCCGTGTCGAACAGCCGCCGCTCGTAGTCCTCGCGCCCGTAGGTCTTCACGGCCAGGATGTTCGTGACCGCATCCGACAGTTCGCCGGACAGCTGGTTCTGGGCGCTGGCGGCCTTTTCATTCAGATGCAGGATGCGCTTGTACATGAGGTAGCTGATGACTGCGTACACCGCGAGCATCGCCATGAGCACCGCCGCATAGGCCGGCACCACCGGAAACAAGATGAGGCAGGTGAAGGTGATGGAGCAGAGGATCGGCAAAAACGGGAAGTTCATGGTCTGCAGAAGCTGGGTGTAACCGGCCATGAATTTCGAGGTCTGGCTGACGAGCGTGCCACCGAAGCGGTTGGAATGGAACGACAGCGACTGGTTGCACAAACAATCGAAGGCCATGGTGGCCAAATCGTAGTTCACGGCGATCTGCAGCTTCCACAACGTGTAGTCCTGAAGCTTGCTGCAGGTCTGTCCCGCCAGATTGATGCCGATGAGCGCGGCGATGTAGGGGCCGAACACGTCGAACACGGCCTCGGGAGCCACCGGGTCGGCGCTGATGCGATCGACGATGAGGCTCATCACGTAGGGGTTGCCGTAGGTGAGAAAGCCGCAGAACCCGATCGTCGAGGCGACGAGCGCCACGAACAAGCCCAGGTGATTGCGCGTCGCCAGCCAGTAGTAGTGCAAACTACGCATCGTAAGCGATTGCTTCTTCGACATCGATCCTCTCTTCTCTTCTTGCGGCTCCCCGAGGGCGGGCTGCGGGGTACCGCTCAGTCGCTCAAACAGTCCTCGCTGGTATCGAAGGCGTTAGGGCTATTTACTCCCTCTTATTTACTGCCTTCGATACCATCTGCGGAACTCGCTTGGTGAGCGGCACCCCGCATCCCGCTTCGCTCAACCTTGGTTGAGCAGTTCCGTCAGTTCGCCGTTGGACAGGATGGTGAGGTGGCGGGTGGCGCGGCTGATGGTGGTGTAGAGGCGACGCCGGGCGATGTCGCTGTTCGGGAAGGCTCGGGCCGAGGCGTCGGGGATGATGACGCGGTCGAACTCGAGCCCCTTCGCCAGCTTCAGCGGCACCACGACGATCCCCGTTTCCGGCAGGCTGTCGCCCTCGCCGAGCACGGTGACGCCGTCCAGCGTCTTTGCGAGGCGTTTGGCGTCGTTCTTCCAGGGGACGATCACCGCCGTTAAGCCGCCGGCGTCGCACGCGACGCGCACTGCTTCCACCAACGCGGCCTTCCACTCGTCGGCGTTCTCGCACACCACAATCTCCGGAGCCGGCGCCTCGCGCTGCACCGAGGCAACCTCCATGGCCTCGCCCGCGGGCAGAAGCCGCGCGAACAGGTCGGTGATGGCCGGCGTGGAGCGGTAGCTCGTCATGAGGCGGCACTGCGACACAGAACCGCGCATCTCCTCGAACACCGCGCGCATCTCGTCCCACGTGGCCGTGCCCTCGAAGATGGCCTGGTTCGGATCGCCCAGAAGCAGGAAGTGCGCCCGACGGAAGTAGCGGGCAAGCACCGCCAGCTGGCCCTGGGAGTAGTCCTGGGCCTCGTCGATCATGACGTAGCGCGCCTCGGGGTTGCCAAGACCGGTCAGCGCCATCTTCAGGTAGACCCACTCCACCGAGGTCAGCCCCTCGCGGCCGAGCAGGCGCGCGGCCACGCGATCGACATCCAGCCACTCCATGGCCTCCATGGCGCGCAGGGCATCGGTGTGCTTCTCTTCCAAATACACGAGGGCCAGCGTGCGGGCCTCCTCGTCGCTTTGGGGATCGAAGACCTCGCCGAACAGGCGCAGTTGCTCGTCCACGGGAAGCGAGGCGATCTCGTCGTGGGTGTCCTCCTGAGCCGCCAGCGACTTCAACCGCGCCGTCAGGCGAACGGACAGCTCTTCGGCCATGAGCGTCGCCCGGTGCGGCCCGGCAGGCAGGTTCGCGAACTTCGCCGACACCTTCTCCACCGCATCCCCGCCGAGCAGGCGCACGCCGGCGCTCGTGATGTCGCGGAAGTCGCTGCGTGCGAACTCGAAGGAGGCCACCGCCGCATCAATGGCCCGCAGGCGCTCAAGCGATACGTCGCTCTCGCCCACGCCGCGCCCGGCGGGAAGCAGCGGCGAGAGGAACTCCTCCCAGGTGAGAATCTCCGGGTTGCGCTCGCCGAGGTCGGGCAGCACGCGGTCGATGTAGCGGCCGAAGACCGGATTTGGCGAGATGAGGAAGACCTGGGTCGGATCCAGGGCGCCGCGATGCTGGTAGAACAGATACGCGATGCGCTGCATGAACACCGAGGTCTTGCCCGAGCCGGCGATGCCCGCCACTTGAAGCACCGGCACGTCCTCGTGGCGCACGACGGCGTTCTGCTCGCGCTGGATGGTAGCAGTGATGGCCTGCATATGGGCCGAGCGCCCGCGGGAAAGCGACGCGAGCAGCAGCTTGTCCTCGATGGCCACATCCGAATCGAAGTAGGTGATGAGACGGTCCTCTTCTATTTCGAACTGGCGGCGCAGCTGCAAGTCCACGTGGATGGTGCGCCCATCGGCCACATAGGAGGTGGGGCCCATGGTCTGGTTGTAGTACACCTCGGCCACGGGGCTTCGCCAGTCCACGACCAGGCGCCGATAGTTCTCGTCCGAGATGCCCGCCGAGCCGATGTAGAGCTCTTTGGCCGGCGCCCCTTCCTTGAACTGCAGCGCGATCTTCGCGAAGTAGGGCTCGCGCAGGAGCACTTCCACGGCTCGCAGGCGCTCGGCCTGCACGGAGTTGGCCATGTCGTGGGCCTCGATGATGTTGTTCATGGCCACGATGTCGGCATGGGTCTCCAGGATGTCATCCCAGGTGGCGAAGTTCACGGCCAGCTCCTCGGCCATGGACTTCTTGTCCTCGGCGGCATCACGCGCCACGGCCTCCATGGCGGCTATCGCATCGCGGCCGATCTTCTCCAGCTTGCCGTAGGTCTCGCTCAGGTGCGCCTGTTCGGCGGCGAAGACGAGATCCGCGGCCTCCTGCCCGGTCGCGGCCGAGGGGCGACCAAGGTCGCCCCCTACGGAAGGGGCGCCGGCGCTCTGTTGCCCTTCCCTAGACAAGGATGCCCTCGCAGTGGTCGATCATGTGCTGCACGGCCTGGGCGGCGTTGCCCTCGAGCTTCTTCTTGCGCTCCACAAGCTCGCCGTCGACCAGCACCTCGTAGCTCACGCGCACCCAGTCGTAGCGCGTGACGGCCGTCGGCTCCTCGCGCGAGAGGCATGCCTCCACAGCGGTGTAGGGTTTCAGCTTCTGGGTGACGCGCGGGTTGTACATGACCTGCGGGCGGCCGGCCTCGTTCAGATAGGCGACAATGCGCTTTGTCTCGCCGATCTGGTTGGCGGCCAGGCACACGGCCTCGTCGCTGGCAAGCAGCGTCTCCACCAAATCGTCGGCGATGGCGGCGTCGGCGGCCGTGGCGGCATCGCAGGGCTTCGACAGGATTTCCTCGTCGGTGATAATCTCTCTGATCACAGGGGCTCCTTCGGGTTTGCGACGGCACGGGCCGCCGCGCTCGTGAAAAATGCGACTAAAGAGTATACACCACCGACGGCGCTCAAGGGCAACCATCCGCCAGACGAAGCGATCTGAAACAAACTCATGACGTAGCGCCCACGAGCCGGCGCGCGAAGCGCGGGCATAAGGTATGCTGAAGCCGAGCCATCGTCGCTCGCCGAACTGCCAACGCTTAAGGAGGTCGCCATGGCCGCGAAAAGCCATCGGGCGCTGAAAATCACCAGCATCGTCATCGGCGCCATCGTCGCCGTCGCGCTTATCGCGGTGGTCGCCCTGAACATTTATATGCGCGTCGCTTTCGCTCCCTTCTTCGACCGCGCGGAATCCCCCTTCGACATCCCGGGCATCAACACCGGCTTCGTCCCCCAGGACCTCGACCACGTGGAAGCCGACGACTCGTGGCTGTTCAGCGGGTACATGGCCGACCACTCCCCCTCGCCGCTCTACCGCCGCGCCGCCGACGGCACCATCGCGAAGTTCTTCGTCGCCCTGCCCGACGGCTCGGCCTACGACGGCCACGGCTCGGCCATCACCACCAACGAGCAGTACGCCTATCTGGCCTGCGAGGAGGGCTACCTCGTCATCCCCATGGATAGCCTGCTGTTCGCCGAGGACGGCGCCTGCGTGCAAGCCGCCGAGAAAGTGGACGTCGACTTCTCCCCTGCCTTCATGAACATCGAGCAGGGACAGCTCATGCTCGGGAACTTCTACCACCCGAATGACTACGAGGCCCCCGAGGCCCACCACATCACCACGCCCGACGGCACCGAGAACCCCGCCGTCATGTACGCCTTCGCCGCCGATCCCACCCGTCCAGGCCGCTTCGCCACGGTGCCCGACAACGTGTTCTCCATCCCCGGCATGGTCCAGGGCACCTGCACGACCGACGACGGGCGCATCGTGCTGTCGGTCTCCTACGGCATCGCCCCTTCGCACCTGCTCGCCTACAACGTGAACCTCGCCGCGCCCGACGGCACCTTCACCACCGGTTCCGGCGACGAGGTGGAGCTGTTCTGCCTCGATTCCCGCAACCTGACGGAAGATCTGGTCGGACCGCCCATGCAAGAGGGCATCGAATCCCATGACGGGCGCGTCTACACTACCGACGAGTCGGCTTCCAACAAGTACATCTTCGGCAAGCTCTGCGGCGCCGGCCGCGTGTACGCCGTGCAGCTGTAGAGCCGCTACCCAATGGTCACGAGGCGATTTTGGAAGGCGACAGAGACCGTCGTGGGAAGGCCGCGCTCGGCGATGACGGCCTCGAAGGTGTCGCGCGGGAGCCGGTAGGTATTGTTCTCCTGGGAAACGTGCATGGCCGCCACCGCGCGCAAGTTTTCGTGAGCCAAGTTATCCAGGGCCTCGCGCGCCTGGTCGTTGGACAGATGCCCGCGCGCCGATGCGATGCGCTGCTTGATGACGTAGGGATAGGGGCCCATCTGAAGCATGCGCGCATCGTGGTTGCTCTCCAGAGCCAGCAGGTGCACGCCGGAAAGCGCCTCCCAGGCCGCATCGGTCACGACACCGGTGTCGGTCATGTAGCCGAGGGAGTCGCAACCGCTTCCGCGCTCTTCGAACCGAAACCCGTAGGAATCGGCCGCATCGTGGGAAGTGCGGAAGGGACGCACGGCCAGGCCGGCCAAATCGAGCCGATCGCCTCCGTCGAAGGGCTCGAACGCGGCGCCGACGCTGGCCACAGCCTCGCGCAGAGGCGCGGAGGCCGCGAACACCGCCTCGCTGGCGCACACCGCAGGATGCGCCCCCGCCTTCGCCAGCCCGCGCAGGACCACGCCGAGCCCCTTCGTATGGTCGCCATGGTCGTGGGTGATCACGACGGCCCGCAGCTTCTCCAAATTGAACCCGGCTTCCTCGGCCCGGGCGAAGAAGTCCCGCTTGCATATGCCGCAATCGACAAGTACCCCCTCGCCCGTCGCCGCATTCTCCACAATGGCGGCATTCCCGCCGCTGCCGCTGGCCAGTATATGCAGTCGAAGCATTAAGAATTTCTTTCATTTGAATTGCCATTGAAATGGAGAATAATTCTAAACATCCCCTTTATCCAGTTCAAGGACTCAGCCCAAAACGCCTTTTGCCCCAAACGCCCCGTCTTTAAAACCTAGCCTCAAATCAACGGTTTTACCTTAAACTTCGTCGATTTGCGGCTACCACCTCAACGCGAGTCGAAATTAAGGTGCCATCGACGCGACTTCATCGCCAAAAACCCATAACTGACTTGATTTTGTTCATATGCTCAAATTTTGCAGACATGACCTGTGCATTCCCGGAAGTTTCATTTGTCAAGATCACTCCAATTTCCCATCGACAATGTAGCAATAAGCTTTCCTCATTGACAACGACTCTTTTCGTCATGTTTAATGCACTTGCACAATTTGTGCGTCGCTGCTGATTCTTACCTTTGAAAGGGGTACCAATGAGCGATCCGAACGTGGTAGTGGCCCGCAACACCGACAAGGCGCCCGTGAGCGACCTGTATTCCCAGACGGTGGCGTTCTCCCACTACAACAACCTCTCCGCCCAGCTGCCCATCGACCCGGCGACGGGTGCCATCGTGGCGGGCGGCGCCGCCGAGCAGGCCGAGCAGTGCTTCAAGAACCTGCAGGCTATCGTGGAGAGCATCGGCCACGACATGAACGACATCATCCGCGTGTCCATCTTTTTGGCCGACATCATGGATCTGAACGCGGTGGAGAAGGTGCAGGCCTCCTTCTTCCCCACCTACCAGCCCGCCCGCACCGTGGCGGCCATCGACGCCCTGCCCCAGGGCGCACTCGTGTTCATCGAGGCGCTTGTCGATAACGGCGAGGGAACCCAGTCGGTCCCGCAGGCCGGCGACCTGGTGAAGCTCACCAACAACACCCACGCCGCCCCCTACGACGCCGGCTCCACCCAGACCGTGGCGTTCTCCCACTACAACAACATCACCATGCAGCTGCCGCTCGATCCCGGCACGGGCCGTCCCATCCTGGGCGACGTGGCCGCGCAGACCGCGCAGTGCCTCGCGAACGTGAAGGCCATCCTCACCTCCGTGGACGTGCCCTTCGACGACATCGTGAAGGTGACCATCTTCGTGAAGAACCTGGCCGATGCGAGCGTGGTGGACGACGTGTACAAGACGTTCTTCCCCGATTCCGGCATCGCGCGCGCCGTGAACTACCTGCCGGCCCGCACCGTGGTGCCGGTGAAGGATCTGCCCTACCACTGCGACGTGGCCGTCGAGGCCGTGGTCTCCCATGGCGACGGCACCCCGCCCCAGGCCATCGAGGATCGTCACGGCCTCATCATCGAGGCGTGCAACACCGACGCCGCTCCGAAGTGCCCGCTTGCCACCCAGTCCGTGGCCTTCTCGCACTACAACAACATCTCCGCCCAGCTGCCGCTCAATCTGTCCGGCAAGCTCATCGACGGCACCGTCGCCGAGCAGACCGCCCAGTGCCTCGCCTATGTGAAGGCCATCGTCGAGTCGGTCGACCACGCGGTGGAAGACATCGTGAAGGTGAATGTGTACCTGGCCGACATCGCCGATCTTGCCGCCATGAACGAGGCCTACGCCGCCTTCTTCGGCGACCACAAGCCGGCCCGCAAGGTCGTGGGATGCGGTGAGCTGCCCTTCGGCGCCCGCGTCATGATCGACGCCATCGCCGGCAACTGGGAGGGCACCCCGCCGGTGGCCTAAGAGCGCACCTCTTCGAACCGTCGATGCAAGAACGCGCGGGCCGCTCGTGGCCCGCGCGTTTCTATTTCTCTGGAATGTACTCGGCCAGAAGCGCTACCAACTCGTGGATGTTCAGCGGCTTGGTAGTCAGCGCCGTCATGCCGGCGTCGCGGGCGCGGCGCTGGCCCTCCTCGAAGGCGTCGGCCGTCTCGGCGATGATGGGCAGCGTGGCGGCGTCTGGCCGATCCAGGGCGCGAATCTCACGCGTGGCCTCGTCGCCGTCCATGCGGGGCATGCGCATGTCCATGAGCACGGCATCGTAGTAGAACGGCTCCACGGAGGCCACCTTGCGCACGGCCGCATCGCCGTCGCGCGCCTCTTCGGGCTTAAAGCCGTAGTCCTTCAGAATCTCCACCAGAATCTCGCGGGACAGATCGTCGTCGTCCACCACGAGCACCTTGCAGCCGGTAAAATCGCGCTGGCACCGCTCGGCCGCCGCCGCTTTCTCGCGGGCCTCGGCCAGCTCGTCGGCGTCGGCCACGCGCAGCGGCAGCGTGATGGCGAACGTCGAGCCGCGGCCCACGACGCTTTCCACCGCTATCTCGCCGCCCATAAGGTCGACGAGGCTCTTGGTGATGGTCATGCCCAGCCCCGTGCCCTCGGTCTTGTTGGCGTACCCGAGGCCATCGCGCTCGAAGGGCAGAAAGATGCGATCGAGGAACTCCGGCGTCATGCCGCAGCCGGTGTCGCTCACGGTCAAGCGATAAGCGCCGAAGCCGCGGGGCGCGTCGGAAAGCTCAGTGAGCGCCACGGTGACAAGCCCCCCGGAGGGCGTGAACTTCACCGCGTTGCCCACGGTGTTCACGAGGATCTGGTTCAGGCGCAAGGGATCGGTGACCACTTGGGGATGGGCCACGTTGTCCACATCGATCGTCAGATCGACGCCGCTGGCCGCCGCCTTCTCGCCGAACATGCCCTGCACCTCGATCACGGCATCCGGCAGGCTGACGATGTCCTCGTTGAAGGACATCTTGCCGCTCTCGATGCGGCTCACATCCAAAATGTCGTTCACCAGGCTCAGCAAGTGATCGCTGGACAGCATGATCTTGCGCAGGCAATCGCGCACACGATCGGTGTCGTTCAGGTGGTCCAGCGCGATGGACGCGAAGCCCGAGATGGAGTTCATGGGCGTGCGGAAGTCGTGGGACATGTTGGTGAGGAAGGTCGATTTCGCCTGGCTCGCATGCTCGGCCAAATCGAGCGCGTTCTGCAGCGCCACCTTCTGGCGCAGCTGCTCGCGCATCTCGCCGGTGACGTTGCGGGCCGCTAAAATGACCTTCGAATCGCGCTGGGGCAGGCGGATGATGCGCAGCTCCACGTACTGCTCCTCGTCGCCGAACAGGCGCCGATAGCCCACGGAGAAGTCGGTCTCCCCCGCTTCCAGGCGGCGCCACAAGGCCTCGCCGCCGATTTCCGCTCGCACCCGGGCACGGTCCTCGGCCACCACGAAGGTGTCGATGTAGCGCTCCATGGCGGCGGGATAGTCGCCCTCTTCCGCGCTGGCCAGGGCGAATTCCGCCGTCATCTCCTCGCCGCGCCGGTACACCTCGAGTTCCTGAGTTTCCAAATCGACCAGGTACAGCGCGAAGTTCTCCGCTCCCAGGCTGTCGATGATGTCGATGTACTGCTCGCTGCGCTCCTCGGCCAGCTTCGTGCGTGTGAAATCCTCCAGAAAGCCGAAGGCGAATCGCTCGGAGCGGTCGGTGTGATCGAGGCTCATGCGCAGCCACCGTCCGTTGGGAAGGCGTCCCTCCTGGTAGAAGGCCTCGCGTCGCTCGAGGAAGGCCTTCATCTTCTGACGCACCTCTTCGCTTAAGGTGCTGCCGAAGGTGAGGTCGATGAACTCGGTCAGGCTGATATAGTTGCTGTCCACGCCGCTTTGCTCGCGGGCCTGCTCCGTCAGAAGCATCTGACGGTAGCGCATATCGTAGAAGAACAGGCCGGCGGCCGCCTTCTCCATGGAGCGCTGGGCGGGCAGAATCCAGTCCGTCACGTCGTGGATGGTGAATCCGCACAGCCCCTCGGAAATGGGGAACACCTCGGCGCGGAAGAACTGCTGGAGCATCTCGGAAGGCGCCTCGAACTCCGAGGCGCGGCCCTCGTAGGCCGCCTCGTAGAAGTGGTCGAGCCAGATGGGATCGCCGCCCCACAGGGCGTAGGCCTCCTCGCCGAGCAGGTCCTCCGCCACATGCCCGGTCAGAGAGGCCGCCGCGGCGTTGATATAGCGATAGGCGAAATCATAGGGACGCCCCCGATCGTCAAGCAGCACTTCGGCGACACCGAAAGGCAGCGTGCTGCAGCCAAATGTCGTCTCCCAGGCTCTCAACAGTTCATCCACGGCAAAACTCCCCTTGACAGGTTTGTTGAAAAAATCCCATACGTTGCACTATTACAGTGTACCACTTTCTGAGCCAAAAGGTCATTTTATAGGAAATCTTACCCGTATAAAGATGGTTTCGCAAAATTCCCTTTCTTTGGTCACGTGCACAAAAAGGCCCTCCGCAACTGGCGAAGGACCTTACGATGGTCGTTATTGACAGACGTTTCAGCAGGTTGTCTAAGCCTCTGGCTCGGCTGCCTGGTTCTCGTCGCGCTGAACCTCGCTGGCCGCAGGCGGAATCTCGCCGCGCTTGAAGCGCATGACGTCGCCGTCCTGCTGCATCACGAGCTCCTCGCCTTCGAGCGTCGCCTCAGCCGAGCTGCCGTCGAAGGTGAGTTCCACCGTGGTGGCGTCCTTGGCGGTCCAGGAGCCGTCCATGTTGGTGCCCAGCACGCTGAGCACGGCAGAACCGCCCTCGTTCAATTGCAGGTAAACGGAAAGTCCCATCTCCTGGGCCTGGGCCAGCGTCTCCTCGGTGGCCTCCTGGCCATCGACGGTGCCACTCGTCAAAATCCAATCCCCCTGGAAGTTCGCGGCATCGTTGCCCGCCGGCGCACCGGCACATCCTGCCAGCGCCACGCACAGCGCGAAGGCGCATGCTGCCGCCCCGATGATCTTCGCCTTAAGCTTCATTCCCGCTCCTTTGATCGCATTCTTCGACGCCCATCGCGTCCCTTGCAGCCAGCGCGGTCATCTTATACGTAAGCGGCAGCATCAGCAATACTCATCTCCCATACGTTGGGCAACTGAGAAGAAGGGCTTTCACATCGCCCGCTTGTCTGCTATGGTGGCCCCAATCAGCGAAGAGCGCACCGAAGGAGACCTCATGGGAGACTACGCCAACCGGGTGTTCGCCGTCGTGCGGCGCATACCGCGCGGAAAGGTGGCCACCTACGGACAGGTGGCACGGCTCATCGGCGCCCCGCGCACGGCGCGCTACGTCGGTTATGCCCTGCACGCCAACCCAGAGCCCGGCACCGATCCGGGCTGCATCCCCTGCCATCGGGTCGTATTCAAGGACGGACGCATGGCCACCGGTTTCGCGTTCGGAGGCCCCGACGAGCAGCGAGGCATGCTCGCCGCCGAGGGGATCGCCTTCGACGAAGAGGGCCGCGTGCTCATGGAAGAGTTCCAGTGGGACGGCCGTCCGGAAAGCGCCGCACCCGGCGAGAACGACATGCCCACCGCGCCGCCCCCGGACTTCGACTGGGAAGCCGAACTGGCCGAGCACCCGCTGCACCATTGCGAGACCTGCGCCGCGCCGCGCCCCGACTGCAAAAAGGAACGCCACGCCTAGGTTCCCATTCGTTCCGAGGCGGGCGCCGGTGCGCACATTCGCCATTTGGCAACGGGTCTCCCCTGGCTCGATGACCGTTTCCTGACAAAAGGTGCCACCGTGCCCGGCGCGGATTACCATGGGTCTTCGGAACCGCCGACTCCTTCGCCTTCCCGAAAGAACCGACGGCATCCTGTCGCACATCCCAACGCATCAAGGAGGCGTCATCATGGAAGATAAAGAGTTGCTCGAGAAGATCATCGCGAAGCAGAGCGTCATCATTCCGGCCATGGAAAAGACCGGCGAGACGAAGGACATCCCCGAGAAGTTGCGCCACGCCATGGCCGCGGCCGAGGAATGGGCCGACGTCATCGAGAAGAAAGAGGGCCGCGACAAGGAAGCCCGTCGCTGGCCAGTGAAGCAGTTCGCCGAAGAGGCCCACGAGCACATCGCCCTGTTCGATCACGAGACGCGCCAGCAGATCCAAGAGTACTGCGAGCTGGTGGCCCGCCTCCCCTACGATGACGACGCCCCGCTCGGGGTGTAGGGCGCATCTGCAAGAACTCCATCAAGCTGCCTTAACCCTGCACCTTCTCGGCGCGCTGGGCTTGCATCCAGTCGGCGAGCTCGGCCATGCCCTCGCCGGTGCGGGCGCTCGTGACGAAGATGTCGAGCGCGGGGTTCAGGAGGCGCGCCTGCTCTTTCAGGCGATCCATGTCGAAGTCCTCGTTCAAGGGCAGGTAATCGCATTTCGTGACGATGAGCGCGTCCACGGCGGCGAACATGGGCGGGTACTTCATGACCTTGTCCCAGCCCTCGGGCACCGACAGCAGCATGACGCGGGTGTGGGCGCCGGTGTCGAAGTCGGCCGGGCACACGAGGTTGCCGATGTTCTCAAGGAACAGGTAGTCGAAGCGATCGCCGTCGAAGGCCTCGAAGGCCATGGTGACCATGCCCATCTCCACATGGCACACCCCGCGGGTGTTCAGCTCCACGGAGGCGACGCCGGCCTCCTTGATCTTGAGGGCATCCACGTCGGATTCCAGGTCGGCCTCGATGACGCCGAGGGCCTCGACGCCCCGGGCACGCAGCTCGCGGATGAGCGCGAGCAAAAGCGTCGTCTTGCCGGCGCCCGGGCTCGCCATGACGTCCACGAAGAACGTGCCCTCCTGGGCGCGCGCCGCGCGGAAGGCGTCGGCCGCCTCGTCGTTGGCCGCCAGGATGTTCTTCTTCACTTCGATGACGCGCGTCTGATCCATGATGCCTCCTTCGCCGGCGCCGAGCCCTGCCGCCCGGCGCCTTCCAAATACTGTTCAGTTCCATAGTAACGGGCGCAGCGCCCTTTGGGCAATGCAGAAAGGGAATCGGCTATGCGGATTGCCGAATGCGCATCGCCGCGTTCGCGCATGGGCAAGCAAGCGCGCGGATTACCTGGAAAACCATGGATATCGCAGCCGATGGAGCGCTTCGGGACGATCGGCATTGCGTTTTTGAGAGCGCGACGGGTTGCCCGCCGGCGCCGCTTCCTGTAGCCTTGTGCCTGAAAGGAGCGCGGGGCGAGCCTTTCCCCGAAGCCTTCCCTTTAAGACACTCGCCTCCCCTGCCGTGAACGAACTTGCCATCCTGGATGCCATCCAGCCCATCCACACACCCTGGCTCGACGCCCTTGTTGCCGCCTATACGAGCACGAGCGACGTCGGCCAGATTTGGATCCTGCTCGGCATCGTGCTCGCCATCATTCCAAAGACGCGCAAGCTGGGCGCGGCCGTCCTCGTCGCCGTTCTCATCGGCGCCATTGTCACGAGCGGCATTCTAAAGCCCCTGATCATGCGCCCGCGACCGTGCGACGTGAACCCGCTCGTGCCCATGATCGTCGATCGGCCCCACGGCTCGTCGTTTCCCTCCGGGCACGCTACCGCCGCCTTCGCCGCGTTCGGGGCGCTG
The DNA here is from genome assembly GCF_024462535.1 of Adlercreutzia sp. DFI.6.23. Taxonomy (NCBI): domain Bacteria; kingdom Bacillati; phylum Actinomycetota; class Coriobacteriia; order Eggerthellales; family Eggerthellaceae; genus Adlercreutzia; species Adlercreutzia sp. DFI.6.23. The sequence goes on along the minus strand of NZ_JANGBP010000007.1, from coordinate 63,756 downwards.
CTTTTCTCGAAGGGGCCCAAACCTCTTGTCATCGTCGTCGGCATCGGCGCGGTGCTCATGGCGCTCACGCGGCTGTACTGCTACGTGCACTACCCCACCGATGTGCTGGCGGGGACCGTCGTCGGGCTGCTCGCGGGATTCGCCGCCGCCAAAATCGTCGAAGCGGCAAGCCGCAAACTTCAGGAACGGCGATCGCAATCGCACACTTAGGCGCCGACGCGCGAAACGGGCACGCGAGGAATCACCTTGAGACCGAAGCCCCTATCCCTCTCGCACCTTCCCGGTCACGGGGCAGGTGATATACCCGTCGCGATGAAAGTAGTGCACGAGGAAGCCCACGCCGGCAAGCGCGAGCGCGATGCCGAGACCGGTGTAGAAGAAGGCGATGAACCAACCCGGCACCAGATGGAAGGAGCGCAGGGCGATGCCGCCGCCCATCATGACGGCCATAATGAGGTAGCCGCGCACATCGAAGAACTTCAGCACGTGCATCTTCTCCTCGCCGTAGCTGCGGATGCGGGCGGCATGCTTGCCCACCAGCTTGGAGAACATCATGTGGAAGACGACGAAGGTGGCGGGGATGCCGATGAGCAGAAGCCACGGGTTGCCGTTGCCGGCCGCGATGGCCTCGATGCCCATGCGGGCGACTTGGCTTCCAGCGATGAGCCACACGGCCGCCGCGATGAGCAGCAGGTACTTCGAGCGAACTTTGAACATGGCGAGTTTTCCTTTGGCTGAATGCCGCTGCGACGCGCTCGTCTCTTTTCGGCGCGGGCACCGCGCGGCCACTAGTTTTTCCTGGGCACCATAGCACCCGCGCCCGCCCACTTCCATAAGGCACATGGTCTCGACAGCAAAATTTCAACTTGCGGAAACCTTATAGGGGCCACACGCATCCGCGTCAGTCGAAATGCGATGCGGGGCAGCAGTTCGGCCCGATCCCCGCGTATTCTGCGATGGCCAATTCTGGCAAGTTCTAGACGAGCGGCTCGATGTAGGCGATCGGCGCGACCACGACGCGGCCGCAGTGCGCAGGGCCATCTCCGGCGGTAAGACCCGGCTTCGGCACGATCATCGTGGCGGTGAGGTCGGCGCGCACGACATCTTTCGCCGCGCGGCCCATCTGGGCCGAAAGCCCGCTCGGCACGTCGGCGGCCACCACGAACGTGCCTCGGTCGCGGGCAGCGTTGAGAGCGCGGATCCAGCCGTCGAAGGGCGCCTTCACCGTCTCGTGGGCGAACCCAGTGCCCAAAAGGGCATCGATGGCGAGCGAGGCGCCGTTAAGCAGGGCCGACACCTCCGCGTCCGTCGGCGCGAGAACCACCTGGCTGTGCGCGCTCAGGGACGCCGTCGCCCGCAGGGCGGCCGCGCGAGCCGGCTCGGCCGTAAGCGCCGCGGGCTCCACCGCTGTCACGAGACAGACGGGAATGCCCCAGCGGTCCAGGTACTCCCCGGCCACCCAGCCGTCGCCGCCGTTGTTGCCGCTGCCGCAGAGGATGACTATTTCCTTCGCGCCTTCCATCCCTTCCAGCGCCTTACACGCCTCGAAGGCGAGGAAGCGGCCGGCGCGGCGCATGAGCGCGTCGAGCGGCGTGCCCGCCTCCGCGATGGCCCGCTCGAGCGCCACCACCTGGGACACCTCAAGCACGGGAGGCTTAAAGGGGGTCGTCGCATCGGCTACGGGACGATAGGCTTCCACAAGCCGCGGCAGAGACCAGGCCGCGTTGGCCGGGCTCGGCGAGGGCAGCACCTCGGCGGCCAAGCCACTGGCAGCCTCGCATAGCTTCGCGTAGTAGCGCCCCGCCGCCGCACCCGTGCAGAACACCCGGCGCACCGGCGCCTTTTCCAAAACGCGCGACAGATCGTTGGGGTGGGGGTTGGCGATGGAGGCGTCCGAGGCGCCCCGGATGTCGCAGCTTTCCAGCACGTCCCACAGCGCGATGTGATGGCGCAGCAGCAGATCGGCGCGCTCGGCGTTGTCCTCGGGCACCGGCTCGTCGAACAGCGCAGCGAGCACGCGCCAGAACCGGTTCTGCGGATGCCCGTAGAAAAACGCCGCCTCGCGCGATTTCGGCGAGGGCATCGTGCCCAGCACGAGCACCTCCGAGCGCTCGTCAAACACCGGCGGAATACCGTGCTCGATGTGCTGCAGCGGCTGGGCGCAATCTTTCATGGCAGCCTCCCTTTGCTCCTCGCGCGATGGCCCCGGCGGGACGCGAACGGCCGCTTGCGCCCGACTCCTTAGGTGAGCAGAAACGACGCCGCGATGAATCCCGCGATCACCAGAGCGAAGCCTACCACAAAAGCCCACGCTGCGGGGCGCCCCAAATTGATCGTCCAGCCGATACCGAAGCGCTCAGGCAGAAACAGCGCCGGGTCGTCGGGGTTCACGTAGAAGATGCCACCCTTCCAATACCGGTCGTTGTCGCGCGGCATGGCGCCGCCGCGCCCGTCGGCGCTCACCCGGGCGAGCAGGCGGCTGCCGTTCTGGCCGTACACGAGACTCACCGCGGTGCTCGCCACCAGTATGACCGCCACCACGACCCCGATGGGCACGAGAGCCTGGGCCATGGAAAGCACGCCGAGAAACGTCAGCTGGATAACGGGCCCCAGCAAGCTCACGAGCAGACCCATGCCGACGAGCATCACGCTCTGAGCGCGGGCGAACATGCCGTAGGCCCAGGCGCTCGCCGCCGGCATGGCGGGGTCGCTGCCCTTTTTCGATCGCAGAATCACCCAATGGGCCACGGTGAGGCATACGGCGATGAACAGCACGAACAGTACGGGGAACGCGACGACGCCCGGCGACTTGCCGGCCCACTCGTTCACTTTCCCCGCCAAATCCATGTGCAGGGGCACCTTGTCGGGCATGGCGGGATAGCCCACGATGCCCATGGCCAGCGTAATGAGGATCACGGGCACGTACAGCAGATCCCAGGCGAGGGACAAAGGCTTCGGGAAGGGCTCGTCGCCGATAAATCCCGCGCTGCGGCGCCCCTCGGCCACCCAGCCCTGAGCCTTTTTGTAGCGCTGCACCTTCGCGCGGAAATACAGCATGAGGGCGTAGCCGCCCACGCACAGGACGAGGGCGGCCACGACCAGCGTCGCGACGAAGGCGTGCTCGGGATCGAGCGCAAGGGCTGCCGCGCACGCAATCGTTGCCGCCGCCGCAAGCGCCAGCATGATCGCAAGATAGGTGCGTTTCAGGCGGCGCAGATAAGGATCGCGCGCCACATCGTCGGGCACCGTGACGGCAAAGCACTCGCGCTTCGGCATGAGGTAGGGCGTGAGCGCCATGAGCACGCCCATGAGGGGAACGACGAGGGTCAAAAGCCCGAGAAGAGGAATTACGGGAGACGTCACGCTCATTGGGGCACCACCGCCTCGCCCGCGGCTGCAGCCGCACCTGCCACCGACGACGTGCCTGCACCCGCGGCCGCCACCGACGACCCACCGGCAGCCTTCTTCTTCCGCGTCGGGCGCGGGGCGGGCTCGGCATCTTCCATCACCCCGTAGGCGCGTGCGGCCTGGGCAGCGGCCGCTTCCAGAAACTGGCCGCGCGCGCCGCCCCGGGCTCGGAAGGCCAAGGCCAGCTTGAAGAGGTCGTCCTCCATCTTCACTTGGGCCGATGCGTCGGCGTCGGCGCGATCGGCGGCAGCTGGATCGGCGATCACCGCCCCGGCGCGACCGCGCATGCGCACGTAGCCCTCGTCGCGCAGCACCGCGTAGGCCTTGTTCACCGTGTGCAGGTTGATGCCCAAGTCACTCGCTAGGGAGCGCACTGAGGGCAGCGACTGGCCCGGCTCCAGCTGGCCGGTGGCGATGCCGGCCACAATCTGGTTGCGTATCTGCAGGTAGAGCGGCTCGGCGGCCGCGGCGTCGACGGCGATGAGCATGGGGGCGTCCTTTCCGAGCGGCCCGTAGCGGCGCGCTACGGGCCATTGACTTCTTGTTCTACTCGGAGTATAACATAAACTGTTCTAGTTGTCATAGAACAAAATACGGGCGATCGGCTTCTCGTCGCCCCGCGAAAGCCGCCGCGGCCACCCGAAGCCCTGCCCGCTCGTTCCCGACGAAAGGACTCCGCTATGAAACGCGCCCTTGTCTTTCTCGCCATCACCTTCGGCATCACCTACGCCTACGACTTTCTCGTGGTGTACCCCATCGCCCAAGGCACCGCCCCCTACGCGAGCGAGTTCCTCTCGCCCGACCTCGCCTACATGGTCTCCGTGGCGCTCACCATGCTCTTCCCCGCCCTGGGCGTGGTGCTCACGCGCCTCGTGACGCGCGAGGGATTCCAAATGTGCGCCTGGTGCACCGTGCTCGCCATCTTCCTCAGCTACGTGACCATCCGCACCGGCTCCACGTTTGCCGCGGCCATCGGGCACGGGGCCGCGAACGGCACGACTAACGGCGTGACGCTGTTCTCGCTTTCGGGCGGCAACCCCTTCGTGGGGCCCTTGTGCACGGGCATCGTGGGCGGCCTGCCGCTTCTGGCCGTGGCCGCGATCATGCTGTGGGACATGCGCCGCCGCGAGAAAGCCGGAACGCTGCACATCCCCGAAGCCGGCCTTCCCGACGGGATGCACCGGAACCGCCGCTGAAGGGCGCCCGTCGGCCGGACTGCCCGATGGCCCACACCCGGACCACCGCGAAAGAGACGGCCATCGCTCCACCCTCCTTCCCCGATGGCGTATACTGGGCGCGCGACAGACTGGGAAAGGAGAGCGAGCAATGACGGAGCTTCTATGCGTGGGAGCGGGCGGCGCGCTGGGCGCCATGGGACGCTACGGCCTGGGGCTCATCCCGCTGGGAAGCGAGCTGCCGCTCATGACGCTGCTCATCAACTTCCTGGGGTCGGTGGCCATAGGGGCCATCGTGGAGACCTCCGAGCTGGCCGCCGGCGCCCTTTCCCGCGAGGCGGTGCTGTTTTTGAAGGTGGGCCTATGCGGCGGGTTCACGACGTTCTCCACCTTCTCGCTGGAGACCCTCGGGCTCATCGAGGGCGGCCAATACGCCATCGCCGGCGCCTACGCCCTGGTCAGCGTCGTTTTGTGCGTCGCCGGCGTGCTGGTCGGAAAGGTGCTCGCTCGCGCGCTCATGCCGACAGGCTAGACGCCAGAAGAGCCGCGTCGGGGGCCTTGGCTAAGACTGCTAAAAATTCTAAAGGCTCTAAAACTGGTAAAGGAGCATTCGCTTCTACTATCCCCGCTTGCAAATAGTCTAGGGGTTCGCTAGAATTTGGGCGCGCCGGCATTCCCCCTTCAGCGTCGTGCAGCGGGTCGGGGGCCAAGTCCTATGCACCGGGTGGGTCGAGAGTGGCGCACGACCCATCGCCAGCGAGAAAGGTGCATCATGGGCGTGATCAAAGCCGTATGCACGAGCGATATCAAGGGAATCCAGAAAACCGAGCAAGCCGTCATCGAGCTTAGGCCCAACTGGGGCATCGAGGGCGACGCCCACGCTGCGCCGTGGCACCGCCAGGTGAGCCTTCTGCCCTACGAGCAGATCGAGGCATTCAAGAACCGCGGCGCCGAAGTGGGCCATGGGGCGTTCGGCGAGAACATCATCGTCGAGGGCTTCGACCTGAAAAGCCTCCCCATCGGCACGCGCTTCGTCTGCAACGACGTGGTGCTGGAACTGACCCAAATCGGCAAGCAGTGCCACGCCCACTGCGCCATCTACCACCAGATGGGCGACTGTATCATGCCCCGCGAGGGCGTCTTCTGCAAAGTGATCGCCGGCGGCACCATCGCCCCCGGCGACCTTATCGAGATCGCATAGCAGGTCGCGAAGAGGCAGACAGCGGGGACGCGCAGAATCTAACGTCCCCGTAACTGGCCAAGCAACTCTGCCAGTTTTTCAATAATTGGCAAGGCAACTTGACCAGTTTTGTGAAGGTTAAACTGCGCGGCTACTCGGCGTAGGGGGTAACGAACTCGTCGATGGCCTCTTCCGAGACGCCTGCTTCGAAGCGGCGGCCGGACCGCCGCTTTCCGCATCGTTTTCCCTATTGTCGCGGGCACTCTCGTCAAAAGCAACTGCGTGTTCGTCATGGCCCATAAAAGATAGGCATACGAGCACTCACTCACGTTCTCGGTCGACGAACCACCTCGAAATTGCAGCAAATCACCGGTTATGAGCGTCTGGGGGCGCTAACCGAATACGGATTTGAAAGAGCCGTATCACATACAGTCTGTTGACCTGGAGTTTTGCCAAGGGCCTTTCGCGCTGAACTCCTTCGCGCGAGAACCAGACGCTCATAACCGTCAATCTCATGCAAAAACAGGGGGATTCAACGACCGGCAGAAACTTCTTCGCTCTCGCAATTGTGCCTTGACTTTGAGCTTACTCGAAGGTTTAGGGTAACGAGAAAGCAAGTGCGTAAAACTTGAAGGCGCGCAATGAGCAGTAGCGTCGGAAACACCCCAAAAGAATCGAGGAACCTCATGCCCAAAGTAGTACAGACCGCCGGCCGCGATGCGCTCGGCACCTTCGCGCCTCAGTTCGCCGCCTTGAACGACGATGTGCTGTTCGGGGAGGTGTGGAGCAGCGACGAGCTTACCCTGAAGATGCGCTCCATCCTCACCGTGACCACGCTGGTGGCCAAGGGAATGGCCGACGGCTCGTTCGAGCACCACGTGGCCAACGCCAAGAAGAACGGCGTCACGGCCCGCGAGATGGCCGCCATCCTCACTCATGTGGCCTTCTACGCCGGCTGGCCCAACGCCTGGGCTGCCTTCCGCGTGGCGCTGAAGGTGTACGCCGCAGACCCGCTGGACTTTGAAAACCCCGAGGGTCACGGCGGCCTGTTCGGCCTCGGCGCGCCCAACGACGCCTACGCGCAGTACTTCACGGGTCAGTCCTACCTGAACCCGTTGACCGATTCGGAAAAGACCCAGTTCATCGCCAACGTCACCTTCGAGCCAGGCTGCCGCAACAACTGGCACATCCACCACGCGGCCGAAGGCGGCGGCCAGATCCTGCTCGTCACCGACGGCGAGGGCTGGTACCAAGAATGGGGCGAGCCTGCCCGCAAGATCGTCGCCGGAGACGTGGTGTATATCCCAGCCAACGTGAAGCACTGGCACGGTGCCACCGCCGACCGTTGGATGAGCCACGTGGCCTTCGAGGCCCCGGGCACCGATTGCGCAAACGAGTGGTGCGAGCCCGTCACCGACGAGGAGTACGCCGCCCTTTCGTAACAGCACGCACGAGTGGCCGCCCAAGTGTCTCGCAAATCGCTGGCACCCTAAACGGCTCGGCTCCGACGCCATCGAAGTAGGAGCCGAGCCGTTCCGCATACTTGCATCGCATTCAAGCATGCGTCAAATATCGAGTTATAAGCGACTCGCCGCCTCTCGGTCAACGAACCGTTCGGAAAACGCATGAGATCTTGAGTTATAAGCGTCTTAGGAGACAGATCCTTCAGTGACCCGGAATAGTCTCGATGCGCGCGAAGCTTTGACCAGGCGTTTTCCAAAAACTTCTTCCGAAGACCGAACGCAACGCAGAGTTCAGACGCTTATAACTCGAGATCTCGTGCAAAAAAGGCCTCCCTCGAGAGCAAAGCCCTTCCCGGGTGGCTCGGGGCTACTGCTCATCCCGGTAACGGCGCTCTTTGTTTGTGCGACGTTGGGGTACACTACGGGCACTGTCCTGTTTCGAGAAAGAGCGTCCCTTGCGTATCTCCGCCACCACTCCTGCTGCCTTCCTACGCGAGCACGCCGTGCTTGTGGTGGCGGCGATGGCGGCTGCGGCTTCCGCCCTGGCGGTGCCGCCCGACGAGGCCTATCTGGGGTATTTCGATTGGAAGACCCTTGGATGCCTGTTCTGCGTGCTGGCCGTGGCAAGCGCACTGCGGCTCATGGGCGCTTTCGACCGGGCGGCCCGCGCCGTCATCGCACGGTTTCGCAGTCCTAGGCCCCTCGCGCTGGCCCTCGTGCTCACGACGGCCGGGCTTTCATGCGTGGCAACCAACGACATGGCCCTTATCATGATGCTGCCACTTTCGGCAGCCACCCTTATGGGCGCAAACCTCCCCCGTCTCGTGGCGCCCGTGTTCGTTCTGCAAAGTCTGGCTGCGAACCTCTGCGGGATGATCGTCCCCTTCGGCAACCCGCAGAACCTGTATCTCTATTCCTACTACGGGCTCGACCTCGGCGATTTCCTGGCCGCTATGGCACTGCCCTTCGCGCTGTCGACCGCCGGCATCGTCGCCTGCACCTGGTGGCTGTGCGGTCAGTCGAACGGCAGCTGTGGCCGAGACGATACGCGCAGTCTCGCCGTGCCGATGCCGCTCAGCCGACGGCGCCTGGCAATCTACGGAGCGCTTGTCGCCCTCACTTTGCTGGCCGTATTCCGCATCGTGCCCGTCGCCGCCGCCGTCGCCGTCGTAGCCGCCGCGCTCGCCGCCCTCGACCGGCGCGCCTTGGCCGCCGTGGACTGGGGCCTACTCGCCACCTTCGCCTGCTTCTTCGTGTTCGCGGGCAACCTGGCGCGCGTGCCAGAGGTGTCCGCATGGCTCTCGCCCCTCATGGCCGATCACGGCCTGCTCGTGAGCGCCGGCTTAAGCCAGATCATCAGCAACGTGCCCGCCGCTGTGCTGCTCTCCCACTTCACGGGCGCATGGCAGCCCCTGCTCGTCGGCGTGAACATCGGAGGCGCCGGCACCCTTGTTGGCTCACTTGCGAGCCTCATCACGCTGCAGCACTTCACCAGCGTGCGCAAAATCTTCCCCCGAGCGACCGCGTTGCCCGAGCTATCCACTGGTCGCTTCCTCGCCCTGTTCAGCGTGCTGAACTTTGGTTTCCTGGCCATTCTCTTGATTGCTTGCGGGACGGCGTCTTCCTTCTAGAAAAATATTTCGATTTCGAAAGATTTTTCTAGAATTACTAATTCCGTGATAATATTTCGCAATCGAAAGATTTTTTGGAGGAGCCTATGTTCAGCATTACCGTTGCCGAAGCCAGCGCAAAGCTCGGCGTGAGCCCCGCCCGTGTTCGCCAGCTCATCAAAAGCGGCGTGTTAGCCGCCGAACAAGTTGCGGGCATTTGGCTCATAGACGAAAAGAGCGTCGAGGCACGCCGCGAGCACAACCCCGGTCGCGGCCGACCAAGCGCGCGCCTGAGCCAGCCAAACATCTCCCGTTACCTGCTCATGAACCGCGACCATGAGGTGCTCGCTTTCCGTTTCGACGCCTCGACGGGAGAATTTCTCGATGCCGATGAGATCATCGACGCCAAACGCGCTCCCCTTTCCATCATGTCCCCGCGGGGAACAAAAGCCTCGAAAACCGCACTTTCCTACTGGTGGTGTCATCGTGCCATTCCGAAGGCGCGCCACGGCATCGAAGCGAAGCTGGTCGAGCTCGGCGTTGCCGACACCTATGATCTCCCCTTCAAAAGTATGGGGCTCTCCCTTTCCGACCAGTACTGGATCAAGCCCTATGGAAGCGAGATTCGCTGGAGCGACGTCAACTACTTCGAGAACGATTTCTCCGAAGCGCCGGTCGAAGAATGGATGGCCGACGTGGGCCTCGACTCCCCCGACAACACCTCCGACGGCGTTCTTTCCAAACGCTGGGTGTGCCGCAATGGCGAGCGATGCTTGCTCAAGGGAGGTACGCTGCTCGATCAGGAACCCTACAACGAGGTTATCGCCACGGAGCTTTTCTCGCGCCTGCTGTCTGACGGAGACTACGTTCCCTACACGCTGATCGAATGGGGCGGCGCGCCGGTCAGCTCGTGCCCGAACTTCGTCGGCCCCACCGAGGAGTTCATCCCCGCCTACTACGTGAACGAGGTTCTCCCTCAGGTCCCCCACCGCGACAGCTACCGTCATTACGTGGAATGCTGCGCCGCGCTGGGCGTGGAGGACATCGAAACAGCCCTCGGAAAGATGATCCTCTGCGACGACATCATGGCCAACACCGATCGTCACTGGCGCAACTTCGGTCTCATCCGCGATGTGGAAACCCTCGAGTACCGCGCTGCCCCGTTGTTCGACACCGGCTCGAGCCTCTGGTGCCGCGTGCCCACGCGAGAGCTGGCTTACACGCCCTTCGTGGTGAATATGCGTCCCTTCTACGAAGACGCCGACCGGCAGCTGCGTCTCATAGGCGACACCTCTTGGCTCGATCTGGACAAACTCGCGGGATTCCCCGAATGGGCCAGCGATTTTCTCGACGAGAACCCTTCAATGTACGGCCGCACCGATTTCATCTACGAAGGGTTGCAGAAGCGCATCGATTTCTTGCATCTGCTGTTCGGCTAGAAGCAACACACGACCAAGCACCGCCCTGCCCATCGCGCCCAGAAAACGCCCACAAAGACATCTCCGTAAAGGCATCGAAAGAAGAGGCAACTCCGAGCCTTCTACTTCCTTGCCGCCTCGGTAGCTAAATCGATAAGTTCCTCTTTCGAGTGAATGCCGAGTTTTCCATAGATGTGCCTGATATGCGTTGCCACCGTGTTCTTGGAGATGAACAGCTTCTCGCGGATATAGGGACGACTGTAACCACGGGCTAGGAGAAAGGCAATTTCCGTCTCGCGATCAGACAGGCCGAATTTCTTCTGCAGCAGTTCGCACCCCACCATGAGTGAGTGCTCAAGCGCATCCGAACCCGCCTCAGCCATCGGCCGCACTTCAATCGGTTCGCGCTGGGGCGCCACAATGCCAACGAGGGCCACGAGGCAGATGAGCGCCGACAGAAAGGCAACCTCAGAAGACGCCGCGGCGGGACCAGCGCATGCGCTCCCCGCAAGGTTGCCAAAAAGCACACCCAGCTGCACGGAGCCATTGAGAAGCCCCACGCCCAAGGCCACAGGCGCCTTTCCTTGCTTGGCAAGAGTGATCGCAAACAAATACACCAGCACCTGAATGAGCGAATCAAGAGTATCCCCGATGGCGTTGGAGACAAATCCGGCCCACAGACCGGAAGACCCATGCAGTACAAGCGTTATGATCACGCACGGAACCGCCCAGCGGAACAACCCCGTGAAACTCACCCTTCTCGAAAAGAATACGATGGCAATGCCCAAAGCTACGCTGGCAAGGCTGGAAATGAGCATGGAGACATCAAGATCGATGAGCGCATGCATACTGTCGCGGACATCGGCCAAAGCGGCCTGCCACCCGATGGCGAGATACAGCACCACGAGAACAACCGCGACGCGTCCAAGATAGAAGCCCCACGATTCTGCAATTCCGAAGCGTCGGGATAGAGACGCGCCGGCACCCGACGAAGCTGAAGCGGCGCCCGACGCTTCAGCTTCCTTGAGGTAGGGCGACATCCCCCCAACGCCTGACGCCGCCTCTTCGACGCCGCACCGTTTAGCCCCCTCACGCAAGCAAAGGAGAAGCAAGACGCCGGACATCAGCGGCAGCGACGCCGTCGCCACTACGCCCACAACCCCCTCCAGCAGAGGGTATACCACAACGCACGGCACGATAACTAGCGACGAGAGAGGCACTACCGCTTCCAGCTCCTCCACATCCAGCACCATGAGCGCACGGGCCCACAGCAGACTGAGCAACGCATAGCCCACGCCTGTCATGGCCCCTCCCAGCCACGCAAGCCCCAATGCAAATGCGCCCAGAGCCGAAACAATGGTTCCCGCCGCCAAAAGCAGCGCTGCCGCTATGGAAAATCTTCGCAAGCAGTGGCCCCCGAGCGGTCTTCGACTCAGCAACAAGCCACCGACGAGAAATCCGAGCACGACAGCTACCGCCGAGAGGAGCCATGATTCATCGGAGTTGATGGACTGACCGCTTCGGTAGGGAAACACCGCTGACGTTGCATAGGTGCAATACAACCACGCCCAGACAAACCCAATGCCCATATAGCGCAACTTGAGCGCCGCCTCAACACGGCGCATCGAGTCGAATACGCTGTCCTTGGTTATTGCCTTTCCCATCGATTTCTCCCCGAGCCTCTCACGTTATCGCACCCGCACTCCACAGGAGCTCCTCCTCAAAAGAGAAGTATAGCAACTCGCCTCCCTCAGGTTCAGAAAACCCCTGGTAGCGGTATCACCTCAGAGAGGTGATTTCTCGAATAACCGCGCGCAAGCGATGGCCTCTATCGCGCAGTTCCTCCATGATGACGCATTGCGTCGGCCAATCACACCGCTCGTCGACGCAAGAGAGATCCACGATACAGGAGGGACTATGAGCAAAGAATCGATGAAGATGAACCGCCGCGACTTCCTCGGCCTTGGCGCCGTGGCCGCCGTGGGGGCCATGGGCTTGGCAGGATGCGCGCCCCAGACTTCGGCCGAGAAAGACCTCAGCGCAACCGGCGACGCAGCCGCGACGCCCGAAGCCGCAGCGGTCGCGGAAGACTGGCTTGGCGCAGAGCCCGAAATCGCCGAGAGCGACATCGTCGAAACCCTCGACACCGACTTCCTCATCATTGGCGCCGGCACGGCTGGCCTTGCCGCTGCTGGCGCGGCGGCCGATTTGGGCCTCAACTTCATTGTCTGCGATAAGAGCAACCAGGTTCCCGAGACCCGCGAGTACCTCGGCGGCGTAGACACCGCTTACGCCAAGGCCAACAACGTGACCATCGACCGGCCGAAGCTCTTGAACGAGCTGACGCGCTACGCCTCCGGCAAGTGCAACCAGAAGCTCATCAAGCGTTGGATCGACGATTCGGCCGAATACATTGATTGGGTGACCGAGGTAATGAAAGACGCCGGCAAAGAGGTCATGCTGGACATGCCGCCCGAGCACGCCACTGGCGGTACCGACTACTATGTGCCCTATGTGCAGCACCTGTGGGAGCCCTCTTACGTCCCGCCCACGCGCAACGACGTCATCGCCGAGCGCTTGTCCGGCCAAGGTCACGACATTCTGTTCGAGCATAAGATGGTGAAGCTTGTTCACGCCGATGGCAAGGTGACGGGCGCTATCTTCGAAACCAAAGACGGTATGAAGCAGATCAATGCTAAAAACACCCTGCTCGCCACGGGCGGCTACGCGGCCAACCCCGTGATGATGACCGCCCTGCAGCCCTCCGCTGTAGCCTGCTGCACCGCCTCCAGCTTCAATCCCACTTGCACAGGCGACGGCATCAAGGCGGGGCTGTGGGCCGGAGCCTCTAAAGACAAGGACGCCGCCCCCATGGTCTTCGACCGTGGGGCCGTGGCTCCTGGCGTGGATGCCGGCTACGAGGGCGAAGGCGAAGGCGCCATGTTCCGTGGCAGCATCTTCCAAGAGAACATCGGCAGCCAGCCCTTCATGAAGGTGAATCGCCGCGGTCAACGCTTCGCCAACGAGTCTACCCCCTACGATTTCATCTGCTTCGCCGCCACCTACCAGCCCGGCGGGGTGTGGTGCCAGGTCTACGACAGCAACATGATGGATGATATGCTGCGCTTCGAAACCGTCGGCTGCTCGCGCGTGGTGCCCTACATCGAGATGGGCATGACCTACGACGAGTACACTGCCGCTTCCCAAGAGGCCGGCATCCTCATGAAAGCCGACACCATTGAAGAGCTGGCCGACATGCTCGGCTTCACCGGCCAGGACAAGGATAACTTCCTCGCCGAGGTGGAGCGTTACAACGGCTTCTACGACAACCAGGTGGACGAGGACTTCGGCAAGGAGGCCTACCGCCTCTCCGCCATCCGCCAGCCCCCCTTCTACGGTTGCTGGTTCGGCGGCTCGCTGCTCACCACGATCGACGGTCTGCGCATTAACGAGAACTGCCAGGTGCTCGATCCGGAGCTGAACGTCATCGAGGGCCTGTATGCCGCTGGTGACGTATCCGGCAGCTTCTTCTCGGGTAACTATCCCGAGTATGTCGTAGGCGTGGCCTGCGGCCGCAGCTCCGTTGAGGGCCGTCACGTGGCGAAGCTGCTCTCCGGCGCCGCTCAATAGCAGCCTGCGAGCACGGGAAGGCTCATTCGTCCATTTCGCCTTCCCGTGAGCCCGCTTCACCAACCGCCAACCATCGCCCCCGCCGCGCGTACGACCCTCCCCGTCGCGCGGCGGTGGACTTTCTGCAGGTTTTTGGCTTGAAAAGCCGGACGCCATCCAGACCACCCTCCCTTTCCCTGAAATCGCCAGCAAACCGACACAGAATCGCCCTCGCGCCGCGAGTACGCGCGTGCTATAGTGAGCGCGTGGCTTCAAACACTGCTGAAACGACAAAAGGGGCCCTTATGATTACCACTGAAGTGGCATTTGCCCGTTCCACGTGGCGCAAGTCCAAGGAGTTCAGCGCCGGCCTGCACGATCTCGCCCAACGCATGCCCATGGAGCTCGTGCGCCTCTACGTGACCGAGGGCGTGCGCACGCCACGGGTGCGCATCGACTACTACGACCGCATCGACGAGCTGCGCGAACTGCGTCGCGAAGCCCTGCTGGCCGAGATGCGCCACGTGGAGACCCAGGCCGAAAGCTGGCTTGAAGAGCATCCCGACGAAGCGGCCCGCATCGCCGCCGAGCATCGCCGCACCCAGGCCACGCCGGAGATGCTTTTGGGCACCGCCGTCGTCAACGGCGACAGCCCCGCATTCGGCTTCACGCCCGAGACCTACCTGATCGCCCCCAGCCTTCGCGTCTACGAGCTGTTCATGTGGTACGACGAGAACGAACGCTGGACGCGGAATTAGCAGCTGCCGACTTGCGCCCCGCCCTCGCCCTCGCCCCTCTCTGCCCTAGCCTTCGCTCTGAGCCTCTCGCTTTGTAACCGTCCCGAAACCAACGGGGCAGTTCCTCCGCGATATGATTATGCGAGTTTACCCAAGAGAAAGGACGCCCATGGGCATCGTAGAAGGCAAGGTAGCCATCGTCACCGGCGGCACACGCGGCATCGGATTCACCATCGTGCGCGAGTTTTTGAAGAACGGCGCGAAGGTGGCGCTGGCCGGCTCGCGCCAGGAGACCGTGGATGCGGCCTTGGCCAAGCTCGCTGAGGAGGGCTTCACCGACAACGTCATGGGCATCGCGCCCTCGCTGACCGACCCCGATTCCGTAGCGGCGGCTTTCGCCTCAGTGGTCGACCGCTTCGGCCGTTTGGACGTGCTGTGCAACAACGCCGGTGTGAGTTCCCGCACGCCGCTGGTGGACTACACCTTGGAGGAGTTCAACAAGGTCATGTCCATCAACGTGACCGCCGTGTTCGTGTGCACCCAGGCGGCGGCGCGCATCATGATCGAGCAGGGCGAGGGCGGCTCCATCGTGAATACGAGCTCCATGGTGGGCAAGTACGGCCAGCCCTCGGGCTTCGCCTATCCCACGAGCAAGTTCGCCGTGAACGGGCTCACGCTGTCGCTCGCCCGCGAGCTGGCCAAGCACAAGATCCGCGTGAACGCCGTGGCCCCGGGCGTCACTCACACCGATATGGTGGACGCGCTGCCCGACTCGGTCATCAAGCCGCTCATCGAGTCCATCCCGCTCGGCCGCATGGGCGAGCCCGAGGACATCGCCTGTGCCTGCCTGTACCTGGCCAGCGACATGTCCAGCTACGTCTCGGGCGCCGTGCTGCCCGTAGACGGCCTGTCGCGTCCGTAAGCACTTCGCAGAGCCATACAGAACGGCCGCCGTCCTTCAAAGGGCGGCGGCCGTTTTCATGCATCTGCAGTTCCAAGCATCCGCACAAGCAATACAGCGCGTTTTACGCCTCGTGGCGCTTCTCGTAGAAGGCGGCCAGCTCCGGTGCCATCTTCTCCAAGGTGGGCAGATCCTCGTAGGCCATGTGCCCGTTCTCATGCACCTTGTACTCGATGCGGCTCGTGATGGACTCGGGCAAGAACATCTTCGAGATGGAGTGCTTCACGTTCCAGAACGGCGTGGCCGCGTCGTGGATGCCGCCGAAGAACAGCACGCGGCAGAACGGGTTGCGGCGCAGGGCCGTGCCCATATCGTAGGCGGTGTTCGGGCACACGGGGCTGCCCATGGTGCCGGGCGCCTGGTGCGTCCAGTTCCACTCCTCGTTCACCTTCATGGAAAGCAGCAGGTTGATCGGCGAGCCCTTGAAGCCCGTCTCCTGGACGAGCTTCATCCAGGCGGACTGGTCCGGCGTCATGATGGCGTCGCCGGAGGGATCCTCGCCGGCGAAGAACTCGTTGTCGCCTTGCACATCCATGTAGGCCGGCTCGGTGAAGCGCGTATCGTAGCGGCCGGTGAACAGGCCCTCGTCGGCCATGATGGTCTTGCGGAAGGTGTCCAGCTCGATGCGCAGGTGCTTGCCCTCGATGAACTCGGCCGGAAGCCCGATGAGCTCGCTCATCTCGACGGCCAGCTCGTGCTCCTCTTCTGGGGTGATGGAGTCGCTCGCGATGAGGGCGCGACCGTACTTCTCATCGACGAACCTCCAGGCGCGGTCGAACCACTCGAACTGGTCGACGCCGGCGCCGGCCTTGCCGAAGTAGTTGGCCGTGGCGGCGTACACGGGCACCATGCCCATGTAGTACAGGTCGTTGCCGGCCAGGGTGGGCGCGTAGTCCAGAATGGAGGACTGCTCGATGACGCCGGTCAGCGCGATGCCGCGCTCGCCGAGCACGCGCATGAGCACCGAGTTGCGCATGGTGCCGTAGGACTCGCCATACAGGTACAAGGGCGCGTTCCAGCGCTCGTGGGTGGTGAGCCACTGGGCGATGCCGCGCATGAAGGCGTCCGCGTCGCCGTCGACGCCCCACACCTTCTTGGGGTCGTAGCCCTCGGCCACCTTGGAGTAGCCGGTGCCCATGGCGTCCAGATACACCAGATCGGTCGTGGGCAGAAGCGAGTAGGGATTGTCCTCAGGCGCCGTCGGACAGGGCAGCTGCTTGATGGAGCTGATGGGCACGCGGCGCGGGCCCAAGCCGCCGATGTTCACCATGGCCGACGAGCCGCCCGGGCCGCCGTTCCAGCAGAAGGTGACGGGGCGATCGGACTTGTCGGCCGCATCGCTTACGTAGGAGAGAGCGAACATGTGCCCGATGAGCGTGCCGTCGTCGGTATGCAGCGGCAGCATCTCGGCAGTGGCGGTGTACTTGACGGTCTGCTTGCCGTCAGTCCAGGTGAGCTGCTTGCTAGCCGGCTCGGGGACGGGCTGTTCCGGTTGTGTGCTCTTCCCGTCGTTCATGGTGACGGTGAAGGAGGGGCTGGTTTCTGCCATGATGGACTCCTTTGTCGTGAACGGACCGCGCCCCCGCCCCCAACGGGGGCGGCAGGGCGAACGGCGCCATCGACGAGCCTAAGGCCCGCCGCGCCGTTCCCCCTCGGGAGCGCCCCGTTGTCACCCGGCCCGCGCCCAACCGTCGCCCAGCTGTGAACTGGGCCGCCGACCGCGCTGGCAGAGGTGCGCTGGAGCGCCTCCGGAAGATGCCCTCGGCTACCGCACGGCCCGGGAGGGGCGCGGCCGGCGCAGGCGCTGCCCGATGGCGCGCGGGGTGAGGCCGCGCGGGGTGAGGCCGCGCGGCAGGCTGGCGACGAGCATCGCGACCGCAATCAGGGCCATGCCGGCCAGACGGCACGGCGTGACCGCTTCGCCCAGAAACACCGCCCCCAGCACCGCGGCCACAAACGGCGACAGGGCGCACAGCAGGCCCGCGACATCGGCGGACAGGCGGCTTTGGGCAACGGGCTGCAGCGTGAAGCCGAAGCCGGTGCACACGACGATGAGCGCGGCCAGGCTGCCCCATTCCGCAGGGGCCGTCGGCAGCACCGGCGCCTCGAAGACGAGGGAGGCGCCCAGGGCCAGAAGGCCCATGGTGGCCACCTGCACGATGCCGAGGGTAAGCGGGTCGCCCTCCTGGGAGAGCCGCGCCGTCGTCAAGATGGCCGCGCTATAGGCCGCTCCCGACCCCAGCCCGAAAAGGACGCCGGGCACCGTATCGCCGCCCGGCCCGCCGCCCGCGGTGAGCAGCCCCACGCCGATCATGGCCACGGTGCAGGCCGCAGCCACGGGCGCCGCCGGCCGGCGCCGGGCCATAAGGGCCGCCGCCATCGGCACGAGCACGATGGCCGTGTTCTCCAAGAAGGAGACCGTCGACGAAGATGCCCCGGTGAGAGCGTGCATTTCCAGGGCCATGCTGGCGAAGAACACGCCTCCCATGGCCGCCCCGCAGCCGAGCGTTCGCCGGTCCAGCTTCAGCAGGCGCCGATGGAACAAGACGATCAGCAGCCCCGCGGCGATGAGGAACCGCACGGCGAGGATGTTGAAGGGGGCCATGGTCCCCACGAGGATCTTGCTGAACATGAACGAGGTGGCCCGCGCGGCGATGATCGCCGCCAGAAGCATCTCCGCCTGCCGCACTGTCATGGGAACCCCTTTCGCCGGAACCGCTTGCCATCAGGGTAGCGCCCCTGTATCATTGCGAAAAGCGCGAATACATCACCTCTGCTATGAGTATTACGCAAAGAAGGAGGCCGGCGTGGACACCGAGAAATGCACCGTGCTTCTGACCGCCATCGACCAGGGCAGCCTCTCCGGCGCCGCCGAGGCGCTCGGCTACACGCCCTCGGGCGTCAGCCGGCTGGTGGCCTCGTTGGAGGCGGAGCTGGGGCTGCCCCTGCTCGTCCGCGGCAAGGGCGGCGTGACCCCCACCCCCGAGTGCGAGGCGCTGCGCCCCCGCTTCGCCGAGCTAGCCTCCCTGGGACGGGCCTGCCGCGACGAGGCCGCCGCCGTGCGCGGCCTGGAGGCAGGCACGCTCACCGTGGGCAGCGCCTACCGACCGCTCTACCGCGCCCTAGCCTCCACCATTGCCGCCTTCAGCGCCGAGCACCCCGGCATCCAGGTGCGCATCGAGCACGCGAACAGCTCCACCTTGGCGGCCGGCATGGCGCAGCGCGCCATCGACTTCTCGCTTATGAGCCGCCGCGAGATCGACTGCCGCTGGACGCCGCTGTCCCACGACGCCATGGTGGCCGTGCTGCCGCCAGACCACCCGCTGGCCAAAGCCGACGCCTTCCCCATCGAGCGTCTGCTCGACGAGCCGTTCGTCGAGCTGTACCCCGGCGAGGACTGCGACAACTCGCGCACCCTAGCCACCGCCGGCATCCGCCCGCGGGCCGCCTACGCCGTCCACGACACCTCCGCCGCCTTCGCGCTGGTGGAGGCGGGGCTCGGCATCGCCCTCATGAACGACATCTACGCCCGCACCGCCGAGGCCGAGGTGGCCGTGGTGCCCCTGGCGCCGGCGCGCATCGTGGAGATCGGCATCGCCGCGCCGCCCGGGCGCCCCTCCCCGGCGCTCGCCGCCTTCGAGGCCTTCGCCGTCCCGCGCCTTCAACGTGAGGCCCGCTAGTGGCATGGACTTTGGCAGCAAGGACTACGAGCTGGTTTCGGCGGGGACGAGGCTCTGCTATGCTACGGGCAGGAGAAATCGCGAGAAGGGAGCTTCCATGAAAGTAGTCATCGTAGGAGGCGTGGCCGGCGGGGCCACTGCGGCGGCCCGATTGCGGCGGCTGGACGAGAGCGCCGAGATCGTCGTCTTCGAGCGGTCCGGCTACATCTCTTACGCCAACTGCGGGCTGCCCTACTACATCGGGGGCACCATCGCCGATAAGAGCGCCCTCACCCTGCAGACCCCCGAGAGCTTCCGCGCCCGCTTCAACGTGGATATGCGCACCCGCCACGAGGTGGAGGCCGTCGACGCAAAGCGCCATGTGGTGACCGTGCGCAACCTGGATACCGGCGAGGTGTTCGAGGAGCCCTACGACAAGCTCATCCTCTCGCCCGGCGCGCGACCCACCCAGCCGAAGCTTCCCGGCACGGGGCTCGACCGGCTTTTCACCCTGCGCACCGTCGAGGACACCTTCGCGATGAAGGACTTCATCGATGCGGAGGGCCCGCGCTCGGCCGTGGTGTGCGGCGGCGGGTTCATCGGCCTGGAAGTGGCCGAGAACCTGCGCGAGCTGGGGCTGGACGTGACCATCGTGCAGCGGCCGCGCCACCTCATGAGCCCCTTCGACGCCGACATGGCCGCCCTCATCCACCAGGAGATGCGCGCCCACGGGGTGCGTCTGGCGCTGGGGCGCTCCGTGGAGGGCTTCGAGGAGCGCGATGGCGGCGTCGACGTGCTCCTGGCCGGCGAAGAGCCGCTGCGCGCCGACATGGTGGTGCTCGCCATCGGCGTCACGCCCGATACGGCCCTTGCGGATGCGGCGGGGCTTCAAACGGGCATCAAGGGCAGCATCGTCGTGAACGACCGCATGGAGACCGGCGTCGAGGACATCTACGCCGTAGGCGACGCCGTGCAGGTGAGCCACCTCGTCACCGGCGACGACGCGCTCATCTCGCTCGCCGGGCCGGCAAACAAGCAGGGGCGCGTAGCAGCCGACGCCATCTGCGGGCTCGACAGCCGCTTCGCCGGCGCCCAGGGCACGTCCGTCATCAAGGTGTTCGACCTGACGGCCGCCGCCACCGGGCTCTCCGAGGCCGCCTGCGAGCGCGCCGGCATCGCGCACGACGCCGTGGTGCTCTCCCCCATGAGCCACGCCGGCTACTACCCCGGCGGCAAGGTCATGACGCTGAAAGTGGTGTTCGAGCGCGAGACGTACCGCCTGCTCGGCGCCCAGGCCATCGGCTACGAGGGCGTCGACAAGCGCATCGACGTTCTGGCCACGGCCATTTTCGCGGGGCTTTCCGCGATCCAGCTCAAGGACCTCGACCTCGCCTACGCACCGCCCTACTCCTCCGCGAAAGACCCGGTGAACATGGCCGGCTTCATGGTGGAGAACCTCGCCTTGGGACTGGTGTCCCAGTACCGCTGGGACGAGGTGGCGAAGCTGCCGCGCGACGGGTCGGTGCAGCTCATCGACATCCGCACGCCCGCCGAGTTCGAGCGCGGCGCCCTGCCCGGTTTCCGCAACATCCCCTTAGACGAACTGCGCGAGCGCTTAAACGAGCTGGATCCCGCGCTGCCCGTGCGCCTCGTCTGCCAAAGCGGCCTGCGCAGCTACGTGGCCGCCCGCATGTTGGCGGGCCACGGGTTTGCCGGCGTGAGCCATTTGGCCGGGGGCCTGCGCTTCTATGACATCGTCACGGGCGATGCGCGCCTCATCGAACGCGCCACCCCCTGCGGCGCCGACGCCTGTTAGAAGCGTCCGCAACCTCCCCTACCCCAGCGCCACATCGAGCACCATCATGAGCACGAAGCCGAAGGCGACGCCGATGGTGCCGATGTTGGTGTGGCGGCCCTGCTGGGTCTGGGGGATGAGCTCCTCGGTGACCACGTACATCATGGCGCCGGCGGCGAAGGCCAACACGTAGGGCAGAAGCGGGGTCACGAGCCCCGTGATGGCCACCATGAGCACGGCGCCCACCGGCTCCACGGCCCCGCACAACGTGCCGGCGAGAAACGCCTTGGGCCGCGACATGCCGTTGGCCGTCAACGGCAGCGACACCACGGCGCCCTCCGGCACGTTCTGGATGGCGATGCCGAGGGAGAGCGCCACCACCGAGGCAAGCGTGATGGTGGGATCCCCCGCCAGAAAGCCCGCCAGCACCACGCCCACGGCCATGCCCTCGGGCAGGTTGTGGATGGCCAGGGCGAACAACATCATCGTGGGCTTCTTCAACGTGGTGACGGGCCCCTCCGGCTCGTCGGAGCCCACGTGCAGATGCGGCGTGAAGTGGTCGATGGCCAAAAGCAGCAGCATGCCGCCGAGAAAGCCCACGGCAGCCGGCGCCCACGCCGGCACGGGCCCTCCCTCGGCCGCCTCCAGCGCCGGCGTGATGAGGCTCCACACGCTGGCGGCGATCATGACGCCGGCGGCGAAGCCCAAAAGCGCCTTGGTGAAGCGCTCGGACATGCCATGGCGCATGAGGAACACGAGCGCCGCCCCCAGGGTGTTCCCCAGAAACGGCACGATGAGCGCCACGAGCACGCCTGCGACCACGGGATTTTCCATCGCTGCTTCCTTTCCAACTTTCTCGACGGCTTCTTGACGCCGTCGCGGAACAAGCATAGCGTACCGCCATCGATACAATGGCATCAGCCTTCATGCGTTGTTGCCCTGTAGAGATAGAGCCCCGCGACCTGCTACACTGGCATCGACGCCGAAAGAGGATCCGCGACATGACGCCAACACGATTCGGGGCCGGCCGACGACAGCCGCAACGAGGAGCGAAGGAGAGACGGTGCGCCAGACCTACTACGTCATAGACAACCACCTGTGCTGTCGCTGCGGAGCCTGCCAGAAAGTGTGCCCCCACGGGGCCCTTACGACGGCGAGCCCCGTGCCCGTCATCGACCAGACGCTTTGCCGCCATTGCGGGATGTGCTTCCGCGCCTGCCGCCTCGGCGCCGTCACGCGCCCCTACGAGCTGTACCAGCTGAAGAAGGGCCGCCGCCTTCTCTAATACGAAAGGGCGTGGGGGATGAACAGGCGCTGGTAGGTGGCGGTGGCGTAGCGATCGGTCATGCCGGCGATGTAGTCGGTGACGGCACGCAGATCGTCGCCCTCGGAGATGGCGCGGTAGTCCTCGGGCACCTCGTCGATATGCGCGGCGTAGTAGTCGAACAGATCCGCCAGCAAGTGCTTCGCCTTCTCCACCTCGGCCATGACCGAAGGCGCCGTGTACACGTTTTCGAACAGAAACGCCCGCAGCTCCATCATGGCGTCCCACACCTCGGGGCTCATGGCGATACCCCCCGTCTCTGCCGAGGTGCGCACCATGTCGGTGACCAGCGTCTCGATGCGGGCCGAGTGGTTGGCGCCGAGCACCCGATGGGTCGTATCCGGCAGATCGGCCTCGCGCAGAATCCCTGCACGGATGGCGTCGTCGATGTCGTGGTTCACGTACGCAATGCGATCGGCGGTGCCCACGATGCGGCCCTCGCAGGTTTCGGCCTGCAGGTCGCCCGTATGGTTCAAGATGCCGTCGCGCACCTCGAAAGTGAGGTTCAGACCCGCGCCGCCGTTCTCGATGCGCTCCACCACGCGCACCGACTGCTCGTTGTGGCGGTAGAGCGCCGCGGCCTCGGGCGTGCCGGGCGCGAGCCCCTTATGGCGCGCGAGGCACGCGGCCAGCGCCGCCTCGCCGGTATGTCCGAAGGGGGTGTGGCCCAGATCGTGGCCGAGCGAGATGGCCTCGGTCAGATCCTCGTTCAGCCCGAGCGCCCGCGTGATGGTGCGGGCAATCTGCGCCACTTCCAACGTGTGCGTGAGCCGCGTGCGGAAGTGATCGCCCTCGGAAGCGAGGAACACCTGGGTCTTGTGGGAAAGCCGCCGAAACGATTTCGAGTGCAAGATCTTGTCGCGATCGCGCTGGTAGTCGGTGCGCAGCGCGTCAGGCTCGCTGGAGGAGCGGCGCCCCTCGGTGCCGTCGGCGAAGGCGGCCTCCTCGGAGAGCACCTCGTGCTCCCGCTGCTGCTGGTCTTCCCGATACACAACGCGCATACATCCTCCCTTCCACGGATGTTCTCAGTGTAGCAAATTCCAGAAAGCCCGTTCGGCAACAGGCAAGCAACGTTGAGTCAAAAGCTGAACGATGGAAGGCGATCGCGGCGTCGCGCGGGCGTTTCAGGGAGTACCCTTGAGCTATCGACCGTCCGAAGGGGTCGAAGGAGCCGAAGAGAAGAAGCAGCCATGGCGTTTCTCAGGATACATAAACTGACCGAGAAAGACGAGATAGGCTACTTCGCGCCGCGCACGTGGGATTTCTGGCGCGCGCTTATCGTCTGCTTCTGCCTGTGCTGCATCTTGGGGCATTGGCTCGAGATGCCCTACTGCTGGCTTATGGACCGCCTCTTCGGCATTGTGGCCGACGACTACGCCGTATGGACCGACCCGTGGTATCACCCCTACTGGGTCTACGGCTTCGGCGCGGTGTTCATGACGCTGCTCATCGAGCCTTTGAAGGAGCGGCTGATCCTGCACCGCAAAACGCTGTGGGGCGCGTTTCTGGAATCGCTCGTCATTGCTATTCTCGCGGCCATGGTGCTGGAGCTGGTCATGGGCTGGCTCATCAACCAGCCCGATCCCACGACCGGCGAATACCCCTTCTGGGACAACTCCCAACTGCCAGGCAACGTGTTCGGCCAGGCGTGGCTCGTGAACGACTTCTTCATCGGACTGGTGGCCATGATATATGTATGGGTCATCTTCCCGCTCGTCTGCGAGGGCTTCTCGCGGCTCTCCCCCAAGGCGGCCAACGTCGCCTTCGCCCTCATCATCGTCGGCTTCGCCGCCTGCGTGACCGCCTCCTACCTGGAGCTGAAGCTCTGGGAGAAGTACTAGGCAGCAATGCGACTCGCCCGCCCTCTCGCATTCCGAAGCGCCAATTTTGCGCGCCCGCGCTGCACAGGCACGCCCAAGCAGATACAATAGGGCGATGCAACTGACGCGGGGCACGGACGCAAGGAGGCGTTTATGGAAGCAAGCGGGTGGGCGTACACGGAGGCACTTTCCGAGCTGTACCCGACACGAGCCGACGTGGCGGCGGAAATCGCGGAGCTGGAGGGGCGCCTTACGCTACCGCGCTCAACCGAGCTGTTCGCCTCGGACATCCACGGCGAGTACAACGCCTTCTCCCATGTGCTGCGCGGTGGCTCAGGCGCGGTGCGCGCGCTCATCGAGGACGTTTTCGGCAGCACGCTGAACGACGACGAGAAAGCCGCGCTGCTCGCACTCGCCTGCTATCCTGCCGAACATTGCGCTTACGCTTTGGGGCACGTCGAAGACGCCGACGCATGGCTTGCCGAAGCCGCCGCGCGCCTGGCCAAAATCGCTCGTCGGGCCGCCGGCGACCGCACCATCGACGAAGTGCGCGCGCTTCTGCCTGACGACCTCGCCATCGCTGAGGAGCTCGTCGCCGGGCGCAGCACGCCGGCCCGACAGCCCTATCGCGAGGCGATCATCGAAAGCCTCGTCGCCTCCGGCGAGGGCCCGGCCCTCCTGGAGGTGCTGGGCGCTCTCATCCAGCACCTCGTCGTCGACCAGCTGCACCTCATCGGCGACGTGTACGACCGCGGGCCGGCGCCCCAGCTCATCATGGACGAGCTCCTCTCCTACCCCAACGTCGATGTGCAGTGGGGCAACCACGACATCCTGTGGATGGGCGCCGCTGCCGGCAGCCCCGGCAGCGTGGCCAACGTTGTGCGCATCTGCGCCCGCTACGGCAACCTGTCCATTCTGGAGGACGCTTACGGCATCAACCTGCGCCCCTTGGCCACCTTCGCCGCCGACGCCTACGCGAACGACCCCTGCGCCGCCTTTGCCCTGAAGGGCAATCCGGGGCTTTCCGAGGCCGAGACGCGCCTCACCGAGAAGGTCCAGAAGGCCATGGCCGTTATCCAGTTCAAGGTGGAGGCGGCACTTATCGCCGAGAACCCCTCGTTCGGCCTGGACGATCGCAACCTTCTGCACCTGATCGACCGTAAGCGCGGAACGGTCGTCGTGGACGGCGTCGAGTACGAGCTGCTGGACACAACCTTCCCCACCGTCGACTGGGACGACCCCTACCGCCTCACCGAGGACGAGGCCGCTGTCATCGAGCAGCTGTGCGCCGCGTTCACCGGCAGCGAGCGCCTGCAGCGCCACATGCGCTTTTTCCTGGATCGGGGCAGCCTGTACAAGATCGAGAACGGCAACCTCATGCTGCACGCCTGCGTGCCCCTGGCCGACGACGGATCGCTTCTGGAAGTGACCCTGTTCGGCAAGACCTACCGGGGTCGCGCCCTCTACGACATGGTGGACGCCTCGGTGCGCGCGGCGTTCTCGGCCACCGACGAGGCCGAGCGCAAGCGCGGGCTCGACATGCTGTGGTACCTGTGGCTCGGCCCTGGCTCGCCCCTGTTCGCCAAGAGCAAGATGGCCACCTTCGAGCTGTACCTCATCGCCGACAAAGCGGCCCGCAAAGAAGTGAAGAACCCGTTCTACTCGCTGCTCGATGACGAAGCGGTCGTCGACGGCATCTTCCGCGACTTCGGCATGGATCCGGCCACCTCGCGCATCATCTGCGGGCACGTGCCGGTGAAGGTGAAGGACGGCGAGGACCCCGTGAAGGCGGGCGGGCGGGTGCTCTGCATCGATGGCGGCTTCTCGGCGGCCTACCAGAAGACGACGGGACTGGCGGGCTTTACGCTCGTTTCGAACGCTGAGGGGCTGTTCCTCGATGCCAACGAGCCGCTCATCTCCCGCGACGCCGCCGTGGAGGGTACCGCCGACATCCATGCCGAGCGCCGCGTGCTTGCCGCCTACGACATGCCCCGCACGGTGGCCGACACCGACGAGGGAGCGTGCCTGCGCGAACGCATCGCGCTTTTGCGCACCTTGCTCTAGCTGCCCGCACGCCGGCTTCGATGAGCCCCTACTCGGGCAATTGAAGCCGGCACTGCAACGCCGCCCCAGGGGCGCCAAGACGCCGATTGCTTCGCGCGAAGAGCCGTCGTCACCGCGGGGCGGCCGTTTGTGCGCATGCACGAAACATCCCTCGCTAAACCACCCCCGATGGGCTACACTTCGTCCTTGTCGCATTTCTCATACAACGATTGGGGTGGTTTGAGCTTGTCTGCCAAAGATGCGCTCCCTCCGGGCAGCGAAGACTTCTTCCCGCCGGCTTCTCCTGATGGAACCGTCGGCAACCTCCGCAAGAGCAAAATCAGCGCTCTTGGCATTGCGTTTATGCTCTTCTGCCTGGTATCGGCCGGTGCCTTCGGCATCGAGGAGATCATTCCCTCCGCCGGCCCGGGCCTCACTCTTATCATTCTGATCGTGCTGCCCTTCGTTTGGGCGCGCCCCATCAGTCGCCTCGTTGCCGAGGCCAACGCCATTCTGCCGCGCGAGGGCGGCATCTACGCCTGGGCCAAGGAGACCTTCGGGGAATTCTGGGGCTTTCAGGCCGGCTGGTGGACCTCCATGGACACCTACATCTCATCGGGCGCCTACATCGCCATGGTCGGTGGCTACACCTCGCAGCTGCTCTCGCTGGACGATGCCGGCACCTTCGGCGTGAAGCTGCTCGTCGTGGCGAGCTTCACCGTCATCAACCTGGTGGGACTTGTGGAAGTCGAGCGCATCAGCTCGTTTTTCTCGGTGCTCATCATCCTCGTGTTCGGCATGGCCGTCGTGTTCGGCCTCGTCAACTGGCAGACCAACCCCTTCGACCCCATCCTTGCCAACCCCGAGGCCCCTATGAGCTGTTTGGTGGACTCGCTTTCCATCGGTATCTGGATGTACTGCGGCTACGAGTGCATTGCCGCCATGTCCGGCGAATACGAGGACTCGTCCCGCAATGTGGCAAAGGGCTTCCGCATCGCGCTGCCGCTCATCGCCTTGTCTTACGTGCTGCCCACCCTCGCCTGCCTTGCGGCCTACCCGGCCGGCTCTTGGACCCAATGGGGCATCGACGGCGGCTTCTCTTCCGACGTGCTGGGCTACGGCACGATCTTCTCGACGGTGCTTGGGCACTCCGGCGTCGTGCTGTTCCTTGTTATCGCCATTATGAGCCAGTGCACGATCTATAACACGTATCTGGCGAGCGGATCGCGCAGCTTCTGGGTGCTCTCTGAGGACAACCTGTTCCCTCGCTTCATCCGCAAAGTCGATCGCGCAGGTCGCAGCCCCTACATCGGCGTGCTCACCATTGCCGTCTCATCGCTTATCTTCTCGCAGTTCGACTTCACCACCATCATCGAGATGAACATCATCTTCATCTTGGCGCGCTACATGTTCCTCGGTTTCATCGTCTTGAAGCTGCGGAAAATGTACCCTGTGCAGGATCGCCCCGCCGACATGTTCGTCATCGGCGGCGGCAAGGTGGGCGTGCGCTTGTACTCGGCGCTGGCTTTCGGCATCGCCACGTTCACCCTGTGCTTGAACCCCGTCGCGAACTTCTTCGCCACCGTGGCGTTCCTCGTCTCGGGCGTTGTCGCCTACGTCATCTTCAAGAAGGTCTATGGCGGCCTTACCATGGAGAACCCCTCGGCGCACCCGATCGACCCGAAAACCGGTCTCGCGGTGGGCGACACCCGCCGCATCGGCCTGTTCGCGCTCATCATCGTAGGACTGTTCGCCCTCAACGTGCTGATGAACCTGTTGTTTTTGGGATAGGAAGAGCGGCTCTCTCGCTCTTCCTATCATCTGCCAGACGCTGCGCCGTAGCTGCCTCCGGGGGCCGCGCCCTAGCTGTCTAATCAACGGCAACGAGCGAGAATACCTCGGCGTCGGTCTCGGCGGCGATAACGGCACGAGGGTCGAGGAAGGCGAGCTCCACGACAAACCCGAAGCCGACGAGGCGGGCGCCGCTTGCGCGAACGAGACGCACCATGGCCGTCGTGGTGCCGCCCGTGGCCACCAGATCGTCCACGATGAGCACCACATCGTCGGAGGTGAGCGCGTCGGCGTGAATTTCCAGCACGTCGGTGCCGTATTCCAGCGCATAGGACTCGCGCAGCACCGTGCGCGGCAGCTTGCCCGGCTTGCGACAGGGAACGAACCCGGCTCCCAGCCGCAGCGCCACGGCCGCGCCCACGATGAACCCGCGGGCCTCGGCGCCCACCACCTTGGTAATGCCGTGATCGGCGAAATGGGCCGCCAGATCGTCTACCATGGCGGCGAAGGCGTCGGCGTCAGCGAAGGCCGGCGTGAGGTCTTTGAACACGACCCCGGGCTTCGGATAGTTCGGAATGTCGACGATTAATTCCTCATAGGGGCGCATGGGGCATCCTTTCTCGCACCGCCTATTTTCGCTGAGACGCACTCGCCTGGCGAGGTTTCGGCCAACTTCGAAGCTTCACTGTAACCGTCGCGGTCCTCTCCTGTGGGGGCCGTAAGCCGAGCGATGGCCCTAGCGTTCTACGTCTCCGCGCCAGCTGCCGATGCCGCCGATGTTGCGCGCGTCGGTGTAGCCCATCTGCTTGAGGGCGCCGACCGCCTGCTGGCTGCGCGCCCCGCTCATGCAGTACACGAACAGCGGCGTGCTCTTGTCGGGCACCTCGCTCGCGATGGCGCCGATCTGCTGCAGCGGCACGTTCACCGCGCCGGGAATGTGGCCGCCCGCGTATTCCCCCGCCGTGCGCACATCGATCAGTCGCGCGCCGGGCGTCGCGCGGAACTCCTCCACGCCGGCGTTGATATCGGCCGGTTTCAGAAAATCCATCAGTCCCATCGCTGCATCCTCCTTGTGAAGTTATTTTTGCTTGCTGCCGCTTATGATACTCTGCGTTCCCGCCTATTCGCGCGCACTCTCGATCACTAAATTTCAACGGACAGGAGGCATCGATGAACAACCAGCGCAAACGCGAACTGAAAGAAGCGTATCGCACCAGTCGGCCGCCTATGGGCGTGCTGTCGTTTCGCTGCGCGCCTACGGGAGAGAGCTTCCTTCTGGCATCGCGCAACATCCCCGGCGACACCAACGGCGTCACGTTCAAGTTGAACTCGGATTACCATCCCAACCGGCATCTGCTGGAGCTTTGGCGGCGCTACGGTGAGGAGAACTTCCAGGTGGAAGTGCTGGAAGAGCTCGATTACCGCGACGAGTCGGATGATCCCGCCGACTACAAGGAGGAATTGGAGCAGCTGCGCGATTTATGCCTCGAGCGCGACGAGAGTGCCTCGCTTCTGTGGAAGTAACCGACTGCGTGCGGCTGAACGAGCGGCTGCGCGCAATTTAAGCGGCTGCGCCAAAACGAACCTTCGAGGTTCTCACTTTCCTTACAGGTGACGGCACGCGAGGGGCATCTGCGCTCGCGCGCGGCACAATGGGGCCAACGCGAGAAAGGACGCCCCATGAGCACTTCCACCCCTTCGACTTCCCACGGTGCCGGCACCGCTGCCACCGACTCCCCCGCCGCCATCGAGGCCGGCATCAAGGCCAACGACGATCGCGCCTTCGAGGAATCCCTCGGGGCCATGTCGCCCTTCGAGGTGAAAAACCTCCTGGTGAAGATGGCCAAGAAGGGCGATGAGGGCACCACGCGCACCCTGCTGAACGCCGGGCGCGGCAACCCGAACTGGATAACCACGCTGCCCCGCGAGGCCTTCTTCCTGCTGGGCGCCTTTGCCATGGAAGAGGCGCGCCGCACCATGGACGAGCCGGACTTCGACCTGGCGGGCATGCCCGCCGCCGAGGGCGCCGCCGCGCGTTTCCTCGCCTTCCTTGACGAGCACGGGCGCGAGAAGCCCGCGCAGTTCCTCAAGCGCGCCTGGGACTACCTGGATGCCGAGGGCCTGGCCGGCGACGAGCTCGTCCACGAGTGGACCGGCGGCATCGCCGGGGACGAGTACCCCATGCCCGACCGCATCCTGCGCTACACCCAAGAGATCGTCAACCGTTACCTGGTGAAGGCCCTGGACGACGGCCACGCGCCCGCGACCCCCTACGACCTGTTCGCCACCGAGGGCGGCACGGCGGCCATGTGCTACCTGTTCTACAGCCTGAAGTGCAACTTCCTCGTGAACCCGGGCGACCGCATCGCGCTCATGACCCCCATTTTCACGCCGTATCTGAACATCCCCACCCTGAACGACTACGACCTGGACGTCACCTACATCCAGGCGAACACCATCGATGCGGACGGGCTGCACACTTGGCAGTACCCCGACAGCGAGCTGGAGAAACTACGCGACCCGTCCATTAAGCTGTTGTGTCTCGTGAACCCGTCCAACCCGCCGTCGGTGGCCTTGGACGATGCCTCGCGGGCCAAGCTCGTCAGCCTCGTGAAGAACGAGCGGCCCGACCTCATCATCATCAGTGATGACGTCTACGGCACCTTCGTTCCCCACTACCGGTCGCTTCTGGACGATCTGCCCTACAACACCGCCTGCGTGTACTCGTTCTCGAAGTACTTCGGCGCCACCGGCTGGCGGCTGGCCGTCATTGCCACGGCGCAGAACAACGTGTTCGACGACCTCATCGCGAAGCTGCCCGACGACAAGAAGCGGGCGCTCGCGAACCGCTACGCGTGCCTCACCGACCATATAGAGAAGGTGAAGTTCACCGACCGCATGGTGGCCGACTCGCGGCTCGTGGCCCTAAACGGCACGGCGGGACTCGGCACGCCCCAGCAGGTGATGATGTCGCTGTTCGCGCTGTACTGCCTGCTGGACGATCACGACGCATACCGCACGAAGATGCAGCAGCTCGTGCAACACCGTCTGGGCCTTCTGTGGAAGAGCCTCGGCTGGACGCTTGAGCCCGACCCCGAGCGCGCCGGCTACTACTCGGTGATCGACTTGAGTATCTGGGCCACGCGCCTGTACGGTGCCGACTTCTTCGCGTGGCTGAAGGAAAACTACGACTCGCTGGACATCGTGGTGCGACTCGCCCAGGACACCGGCGTCGTGCTCATGGACGGCCACGGCTTCGACGCCCCAGAATGGTCGGTGCGCGTATCGCTGGCGAACCTGAACGCCGACGACTACATCGCCATCGGCCAGCGCCTCTCGGCCATGCTGGCCGACTACGCCGAGGTATGGAAGACGGAGAAGTAGCCGCTACTTCTCGTCAGCCACGATAAGCGTGCCGGTTTCGCCGCGCAGGCCGGCGGCGGCGTGGTCGAGCGAAGTGATGACGGCGCGGCCGCCCGGGTGCGCCTCCACGAACTTCACGCAGGCCTGCACCTTCGGCAGCATGGAACCGGGCGCGAACTGTCCCTGCTCC
The DNA here is from genome assembly GCF_024462535.1 of Adlercreutzia sp. DFI.6.23. Lineage (NCBI taxonomy): Bacteria > Bacillati > Actinomycetota > Coriobacteriia > Eggerthellales > Eggerthellaceae > Adlercreutzia > Adlercreutzia sp. DFI.6.23. The sequence goes on along the minus strand of NZ_JANGBP010000007.1, from coordinate 32,210 downwards.
ATGTAGGCGCGGGCCTCGGAGACGGCCATGGCGTCGAGGGCCTTCTGCGTCGGCTTCCCGAAATCGAGGTAGACCTTCTCCACCGCCGTCAGGATGACGAGGATGTCGGCCCGCACGCGCCAGGCGAGAATCGCACTCGTGAGGTCTTTGTCCACGATGGCGTCCACGGCGGTATGCACGCCGTCGCGCACCGTGACGGGAATTCCGCCGCCCCCGGCCGCGATCACCACGCAGCCGTCTTCCATGAGATCGCGGACGGTCTCCAGCTCCACGATGTCCTGGGGCACGGGGCTCGGCACCACGCGCCGCCAGCCGCGACCGGAGTCCTCGCGCACCTGGTATCCCGTGGCCTTCGCGAAGACGCGGGCCTCGGTCTCGGTCATGAAGGCGCCGATGGGCTTCTCGTAATCCTTGAAAGCGGGGTCGTCGGCGTCGACCACCACATGGGTCGGCACGTTGGCCACCTCGCGCATGATGTCCTGCCGGCGAAACTCGTTGCGCAGCGTGCAGGAGAGCTGGGCCCCGATGTATCCCTGGCTCATGGCGTTGCAATCGGAGAGCGGCATGGGCGGCACCTGGGCATCCTTGTCCTTCGACGCCACTTCGAACGCCTCGTCGATGATGCCGACCTGCGGGCCGTTGCCATGGGTCACCACGACGTTGATGCCCTCCTTCACCATGTGGGCCAGATTCTTCGACGTGTTTTCCAAAAGCTTCAGCTGCTCGTCCGGCGTCTCCCCCAAGGCATTACCACCCAGGGCCACCACCACGCGCTTGCCGTCCAGTTCGCTCTGTAACATGTTCGCAACTCCTTTCTCACGCTCCGTCCCACCGTAGCAAAGGCAAGGCAGAAGACGCCTTGCGAACGGCAAGCTGGCACGGGGCCGTTGCCGATCGCGCCGATGGGAGGGACGCCGCCACGCGATCGCCTAAGCAGCCGCCTCGATCGTCGGAGGAGGTCGACGCAAACGACACGCGAAGATGCGAGGCGCGCCGAAGCCGTACGCCCTTGGCGAGTATCCGACCCGCAGCCTGTGGTAGCATAGCGCTATCCGCCAATTCACCCTTACATCGGAAGGAGCTTCCGTGGCGTTCGATTTCAAGAAGGAATACAAGGAGTTCTACTTGCCGAAACGCACGCCGGAACTGGTGAGCGTGCCGCCGATGACCTTTGTGGCCGTGCGCGGCGAGGGCGATCCCAACGTGGAGGGCGGCGCCTACAAGGAGGCTGTCGGCGTGCTGTACGCCATCGCCTATACCATCAAGATGTCGAAAATGGGCGACCACCGCATCGACGGCTACTACGATTTCGTAGTGCCCCCGTTGGAGGGCTTCTGGTGGCAGCCGGGCGTGGAGGGCGTCGACTTCGCGAACAAGGCGACGTTCCACTGGATTGCGGCCATTCGCCTGCCCGACTTCGTGACGCCCGAGGAATTCGCCTGGGCCCAGACGGAGGCGGCGCGCAAGAAGGGGCTGGACACAACAGCCGCCGAGCTTTTGACCATCGACGAGGGCCTGTGCGCCCAGATCATGCATCTGGGCCCCTACGACGACGAGCCGGCCACGGTGGCGCTGCTCGATGCCTTCGTCGCCGAGCAGGGGCTCGCGAACGATATGTCGGACACGGCCGAGGGGCGCCACCACCACGAGATTTACCTGTCGGATCCGCGCCGCACCGCGCCCGAGAAGCTGAAAACGGTTCTGCGGCATCCCGTGCGGCCGCGAGGCTAGCGCGAATGCTCTGCGGCATCCCGTGCGACCGCGAGGCTAGCGTGTGAGCTTCATCTCCACGTGCATGATGCCGCCGTCGTCGAACTCGTCGGAGGTGCGCACGAAACCGAGCCTCTCGTAGAAGCCCTGGGCGTAGGCCTGGGCCTCGATAGTGATGACGTCGGCGTTCAGCTCCTGCTGGGCCACGCGGATGGCCTCTTCCATAATGCGACGACCCATGCCGCATCCGCGCTCCACGGCGATGACGCGCCCGATGGAGGCCGTCGGGTGCGTGACGCCGGCCGGCAGCACCCGCGCATAGGCGGCAAGCGCCCCCTCATCGTTGCGGAAGTACAGGTGGATGGCCTCCTTGTCGGCATCGTCCACCTCCTGGTAGGGACTCTGCTGCTCCACGAGAAACACCGCGCAACGCAGCTTCAAAAGCTCGTGGTACTCGTCCAGACTCAGTTCGTTAAACCGCTTCGCAACCAATTCCATAGCCAGCCTTTCTCTCGGTCGCGTTACCCTTCGATGGCATCCATCGAGTTCACCAGCGTGGCATCAGCTCACGGGCCCCTCATCCGCCTATTTCAACTGATGGGGCTATTGTACCCTACACCCTCCCCGCGCCGACCATTCCCATTCCGCTGAACCAACATGCCCCCTTGACAACTCTGAAATGCAATATATACTTTACAAATGCAAGATATATTTTACATTTCTAGAAATCTGCGAGAGCCGTGGGCGCACGCCACCCAAACGCGACGTGGCGGAAAATATCCAGAAAGGAGCGAGGCGCTTCGTGAGAGAAGAGAAGAACCTGCGGATGAAAGTTGCCCGCACGCGGCGCGGTCTTTCCCAGAGCGATCTCGCCGAGGCCGTGGGCGCCACGCGACAGACCATCGGGCTTATCGAGGCGGGACGCTACAACCCGAGCCTCAAGTTGTGCGTCGCCATTTGCAAAACTCTGGGAGTCACCCTGAATGACTTGTTTTGGGACGACGACGCATCGTGAGCAGAACTCATGCTCGAAACAGAAGCCACCCTACCGTCACGACACCACCCTGGAACGAGGAGGTTCCGTTATGAAGATCATCGATCGCTGGAATGAAATCATGGGGCCGAAGGACGAGCGCCTGGCGGCCGAGGCGAACCGCTGCGCCGCCATTGGCTACACCATTCTCATTATCGGCTCGGCGCTGTGCCTGTACTACGGCATCATGCTGAACCAGGTGGCCGAAACGACCGGCCATCCCCTGCTCACGCCTTTGGGCCAATCGGTCTTCCCCGTGGATACCGCCCTGCTCATTGTGATTCTCGGCTCGGGGCTCATTTCCACCTACCTGCAAGTGCGCAGCGGCGCCTTCGACACCCACGCGCGCATCGCCCAATCGGATCGCATCCCTTGGGACTACGTGGCCTTGGTGGCCCTTCTGTGCGGCCTCGGACTGGGCATCACCACAACAGCCATGCGCATTCTCGCGGAAGTGCAGATCGTCGGCATAGAGAACGTGATGTGGGGCGGGGACATCGCCATCGGCATCGTGTACTTCACCCTGGCGTTCATTCTGGCGTTCGTACTGTTCGCCGCCACCTTCCGCAGCGCCATCGACCGCCGCCGCCAACTGGAGCGCAAACTGGAGGAATAAGCGCCACGCAACAGTTCCGCGCTGTACGTGGACGAATAGCCCCTAACCGGGTCAAACGACCTTTTTCATCCCCTTTCTCATCCCTCTTCGACGCCTTTTCATCCCATTCATAATGCCCGCGATTCTCTCGTTTCTCCGATCATGGCACCGAGACGTCGGCAGTTCCAACGAGGAATCCACCGACGCGAGGCATTCACGTAAAGGAGGGCATCATGGAGAAATCAGTTACACGTCGCAACTTCTTGATTGGAGGCGCAGCCGTTTCGGGCATTGCAGCTTTAGGACTCGTCGGCTGCTCTTCCACCGAGAGCAGTTCGGGCACACCTACGGCAGAAACGGGAAGCGATCAGGTTATCACCCCGACCTACCCGGCCTATGCGCGCACGCTCGATGTAACCGAGAAGGACATCGTCCGTACCGAAGACGCAGACGTGGTCGTCGTAGGATCGGGAAGCGCCGGCACTTTTGCCGCCATCAGGGCGGCAGAGCGCGGCGCCCATGTTATTTGGCTCGAGAAGACAACTGCCAAAGGGGGAACTTCCACGATCACCGAGGGCCTCACCGCATTCGATGGAGAGCAGCAACGTGCCACGGGTGAGGCTAGCGATCTCAACGGCATTTATACGGCCCTTATGGATTGGCACAACTGGGGGGCCAAAACAGAGGCTTTCCAAACCTACTTCGACTTTAGCGGCAAAGCTGTTGACTGGGCCGTATCCCATGGTGCCAGCCTGGTTTACAGCGGAAACCCCAAAAAGCCCCACTACAGCCCTGTTGACGCTCAAGGCAACTGGATGAACATCGGCACGGGAGTTCTCACGCCCTTATGGGAGTACGGAGAGACCTTGGACAATCTTGATTTCAGGTTGGAAACCCCCGCTGTAAACATCATTGTCGACAACGGAACCGTCAAAGGCGTCTACGCCCAGGAAGCCGACGGCATTGTTCGCATTAACGCGAAATCGGTCATCATGGCGACAGGCGGCTTTGCGAGCAACGTGGATATGGGAAAGGAGTGGCTGCGCGTACCCGCTGAGCGCATTAAATTCATGAGCTTCGAGGGCCAAGATGGCGACGGCATCAACATGGCTCTCGCTGCGGGCGCAGCTCGGCACGCACCCACCACGGTCAATTATGGGCTCACCACCATCGAGGGCTCGGCATGGGACAGTCAACTGACTATCTTCACCGTCTGGTGCCCCTCCTGGCGCGTCGATATGCCCGATGCCATCCTGCCCGCAGGCAAGCCACTTCCCTTCGTGAACCACGCCGGCGTGCGGTTCTACAATGAAGCGAAACTGGAAGAGCTCAACACTTCGATGCTCAACACAGCAGTATCGAGCCAAAAGGCCGCCTTTGCGGTGTTCGACGCCGATCATGTCGCAACGTATGGCGGATTCGGCGATTTCAACTACGGCAGTGGAATTTCCGAAGGAGATTTCGCGAAAGAGTGCGAGAACAGCCCTGCCGTATTCGTCGACGACACCCTTGAGGGTCTGGCGGCCCAAATGGGAATTGATACCACCGCCTTCACCACCACTATCGCCGAATACAACGACCACGCAGCCACAGGGACGGACGCCGACTCCTTCGGCACCATGCCCGGAGAAAAAACTCCCGTGCTGAAAGCCCCCTTCTATGCCGCGAAGATCGTCGCCTGCGCCTACGGCACCAACGGCGGCGTCAGCACCGATTACTGGTGCCGCGCCGTCAATTCCGATGGCGATATCGTCGAGGGACTCTATGCGGCCGGACAGGACAACGGCTCAATGTACTTCAACGACTATCCCTATGGATTAATGGGTGGAACATGCCAAGGAGGTGCCTGCACAACAGGATTCGTTTGCGCCGAAAGCGCCTGCGACGCCCTCGGCCTTTAGCGAGCCCTTCCCGCATAGGCAGCGCGCCCCGCCCGGGCAATGGCACCGGGCGGGGCGCGCTTGCCCGCTTGACGAATGGCCTAATCGGCCTCCTCGGAAACGGGCATCTCGGCATCGAGGAGGGCAAGCAACTCTGCCCGACTGTGTATATCGAATTTCCGGTAAATGCTCTGCGTATGAGTTTTGACCGTTGGTATAGAAATGAACAATTCGGTCGCAATGTCGGAAGCAGTCTTTTTCTGCGCGAGCAGCTGAAGAACCGTTTCCTCCCGCTTCGATAATCCGTACTGTTTCGCAAGAGCCGTGCACACGTCCGGCAAAGTGTAATAGTACTTGATCACGCTATCAACGGAAGGTCGCGAGCGTTTTGTTCCCCAATCTGAGCGATACTGGGCATCGCTGAACAAGAACAAGAAGGTCACCGCCAGCAGCGCCGAAAGGAACACGAGGATGGTTCCCAGGTCGATGCCAGCATCGCGCGCGACCATGCAAAACTGAATGCCGGCAATCGATGCGAAGCATTCGCACGCGATGGCGATGGCGAAAATTCTTATCGGATCGAGCCTATGTCTCAGGCAGATGGCGCAGTAAACGGCAAAGCAGAACACTGCGAAGAAAGCGTAGGCCACTCCGTTGAGAGCACCGGCAGCCAGATACCCCATCGCTCCCAGCGATGCAGCTAAAAGAGCCAGCTCGGCGCAAAGCAACGAAAGGTTATACAATCCCTTCAGTTTGATGACCTTGCCTCCGAAGAGGGAGAAAGCGACAACCGTCAGAGCCGCAATGGCGAAGCCCAGGCCCGATGCAAGGACAAAGTGCGGAGAAGCGATAACCCCACATGCCTTGATCACGAAAAGAACGGCGAACTGCACCACGAACAGCCCCACGGGCAAAAAAGGTTGCGAAGCGCTATCGTCAATGTCACCTCCCCGCAAATCCCCCGGAACGACAAACCCCTTTCGGGAAGCAAGCAGGAAAAGGACGATAAGCACCGTCGCCACGCCGTTGGCGATTATTTGATGGAGAGAAGAGGGCAGCAGGGCAATAACGACGATGAGAGCCCCCGTCGCACAAAGCCAAAAGGCGAGCCACAGCAGCACTAATGTCATTTTCAGTCGCGAGAGCCTGGCGAAACACCCCAACAGCACGACAGTTTGGAAGACAACCGTGCAAAGTGCAGCTGCATATGCCAGAATCGCACCGCCCCAGGTACTCGCCACTGACAGCAAAACCCCCGCAAACCCCGAGATTACCAACCCTCGCGGGCATACCGAAGAAGTCATTTTTCGCACAGCCCCAGGGATAAGGGCGGCAAGCGCACAGCAGGAACCCAAAAGCAGGTAATCGAAGCGTATCGAGGGGGCATAGCCTTCGAGGGGAGCTCCGGCATCGATCGACCAGGCGAATGCCAACGCCAACACCACGAATACCATTGATGCGTCTGCGGATTTTTCGAACAATCTTCCCTTTTTCGGCATTCCCACTCCATTTCCCTTTGCGACGCATTTCAGTGTACCCGAAATGAAAACGGCACGCGAACCCAGCATCGATATTACTTCTGAGCGAGCGCATTCTGTTTGCCGCCACCTTCCACAGCGCCATCGACCGCCGTCGCCAGCTGGAGCGAGAGCTGGAGGAATAGCCGGAAGCACCCTCCAGAGAGCGCACACCCGACAGCGCCCTCACCACGCGCCAGGCGCTTAAGCGCGACGCTCACTGCGCCAGGGCGAACTCGCGGATGGTGCGGTCGATGGGCTCCATGAGGGCCACGGCCACCGCCTCGTCGCGGCAAATTCGCATGGCGCCGCCGCGGTAGTCGAGCACCACCTCGCCGGTCACCTCGTCCCACAAAAGCAGCTTCGAGAAGAAGTGCCCGTTTTCGTCGGCCTGCCCGCGCGCGGCCCCTTCCAAATAGTCGGCAGAGAACTGGAAGGCGCGGCGGGACTGCAGAAACGACAACTTGCCGCGAATGTCCTCCAGAAAGGGGGCGCCGTCGGAGTCCACGACGTCGCCGGCGTGGTTGCGCAAGCCGGCGATGGCCACCACGGGACGATCGCCGTCGATGATGGAGGCCTCGGCCGCCACTTTCCGCAACCGGCGCGGCGCCGGCGCATCGGCGAGCCAGGTGTCGGGGCGCTGGGGTTCCATACCGGCCGCGTACTCTTCGGCCAGCGAGTGCATGGCCGTGCGCACCGACGGGTAGAACTTGAAGTCCTGCATGAGTCGGCGCAGCTCGTAGCGGGTATAGTGGTCGCTCGTCTCCTTGATGGGCCGCACGAGCTTCACGTGCACGCCGCGCGCCATGAGGGAATCCAGCGTCTCGTCCAGCTTGTCGGCGGCGGTCGTGTCGATGGTGTCGAGCTTCGACAGCTTCAGGATGAGAGCCTCGTTGCCGGCAGCGGCGGCCTCTATCTCCTCCTGGGCCTTCGCGATGTTCATGAAGGACAAATCGCCCGAGAGCTTCGCGATGCCGAGCGCGTAGCCCACCTCGATGTCCTTCTTCGCCGGCAGATCGTCGGGCTTGTAGGGCACCGCGCCCAAAAGCTCGGGGCCGGAGGTGTCGATCTTCTCTCGACCGGCGCGCAGGGCGAGCGCCAGAATGAAACCGCCCAGGATGCCCGCCACGGCGCCGAGCAGCACCACGAGGGCCGCCGAGGCGGCGAAGACCATGAACTCCCGGCGCGTCTTTAGAGCGTAGGTGGTGATCTTCCCGAAGTCGACAATGTCGAGCAGGGCCACCACGACGATGGCCGACAGGGCGCAGCGGGGCAGAAAGCCCATGAACGAGCCGGCGGCGAAGGCGACCACGGCCACAATGAGGGCCGAGAACACGCTGGCCACCTGGGAGAGGGAGCCCGAGGCGATGCCCGCAGCCGTGCGCGACATGGAGGCCGAGCACGGCGGGCAGCCGATGAGGCCCACCAGCGCGTTGGCCAGGCCGAAGGTGCGCATCTCGCCGTCGGGAGACGGCGCGGGCACATCGCCCGCCGAGAACGCCTCGACACACAGCAAAGATTCCAACGACACCACCACCGCGATGGCGAAGGCGGCCAGAAGCAGTGCCACGATGTCGAGCCCCTCGGGCAGCACGGTCGCGATATGGGGCAGCGTGCCCGATACCTGCGGAAGGAAGACGATGGGAAGCCCCGCCGCTGCCAGCCCGTTGCACACAAGCGCGGCCGCGACGAGCACCACGATGGCCGAGGGCACTTTCGGGAAGAAGCGCTTCAGGAGATACATGCCAGCGATGCAGAGAGCCGACACCACGGCGCAGGCCCACGAGGCGCCCGGCAGGCACGAGACAATGGCGACGACCTTCGACACGATGGCGCCGGAGGTGTCGGCCGTCGTGCCCAGAAGCAGCGGCACTTGGCCGATGACCACGGTGAGCGCGATGCCGAAGATGAACCCGTGCATGACCGGCAGCGGCATACGGCGGATCAGGCGACCGGCACCGGCCCAGCCGAGCAGCAGCAGGAACAGCGCCGTGAGAAGCGTGAGCAGGGGCATGGCGGAGACAATGGCGTCCTGGCCCTGGGCCGCAATGCCGGCGGCGGCGAGCATCGAGGCGGTCATGGCGGCCGCGGCCGAATCCATGCCGAAGACCACCCGCCGCGTGCCGGTGAGCAGCCCGAAGGCCAGCGGCGCCACGATGGAGGCCCACAGGCCATAGATGGCCGGCAGCCCCACCACCTCCGCATAGCCCATAGCAATGGGGATGGAAAGCGCGGCGATAACCAGGCCCGCGACGGCGTCCTTCGGCAGATCGGCCGCTCGATAGCCCTTCATGGCCTCAACGATCATCGCCCCTCCTCACTTTTTATCTTCTCGTCTCCCGTTTCCCGCTCAGCTCGCGTGCCTCGTCCGGCCGCCGTCCGTGGCCTTTTACCCCACACAGCCGTCCAACACCCGACGCCACCTCTCCGCCGACTTTCGGCAATCCTCGCATCATGGGGCGCCCGTCTTCCAGAAAGGCGAGATTGTACCAGATAAATGCCGAGATCGCAGCGCTTATTCCAACGGCTTGTCCCGACCAGGGACGTCCTGGATGGTGCGCAGGCCGTTTGACGGCGGCTCGCCGAGGGGGAACCAGTACTTCCACGCCTCGAAGGGATGGGCGCCCTCCACCCGGTCCACGTCCCTAAAGGCGTCCTTGGGGACGATGGTGTGCAGCTCGCGGCCGCTTTCCGTGAGCAGGTGGATGCCGCCGGCCGCCAGCGCCTCGTCGCAGAAGGTGAGGCAGTTGTAGGTGATGAGGTTGTAGGTGCCGGTATGCGCGCGGCGGTCCTCGGCGCAGGCCTGCACGGCGCGGAAGGTCGCCTCGTCGCACCACAGGGCGATGGCGCAGTTCACGTGCTCGTTCCACCAGTTCCCCGGCTGGCCGTGCACGATCCAGCCCGAGCGCTCCCGCAGCTCGGCGAAGGTCATGGGCTCCTTGAGGTCGGCCATGATGCCCGGCGCCTCCAGCTGGCTGCTGTGGCGGTAGTAGGAGTAGGTCTGCAAGGGGCCGCCCACCGGGCCCAGCGCCAGGATGCAGTGGCCCTCGTCCCACGCCGCCTCCAGGTTGAACAGCAGGAACACGTTGTACGAGTTCGCCGGCGGCTTCGTCCATGCCGCGGGAAGCAGCGCCTCGCGCTGCTGGTTAGCGTGGCAGCGGCGAAGAGTCTCCCTCGTCTCCGCCTCCTTGAGAGAATGCACCATGGCTCTCGCTCCTCCTCTTTCGGCGGCCCCCGCCCTCCGTATCGGCGGGGTGGCCGGTCGACGCCCATTATAGGGAGCGCCCCTCGGGCCGGCGCGGGCCGACGGCCATCCGTTACCGTTTCATAGGCTCTACCGCGACCTCGCCATTCGGGCGCCCTCCCAGTCCTCGGCCCCGTCACTGCTTGGTGACAGTTCGCCCTTCCCGCCTTCCGCCGCCGTTGCAATCATTAGCATTTTCCCGTGAAAAGACCTGCGCGAAGGAGGAACAAGCAGTGGCGAAGAGGGCCCGCATTATCGTGGTCGGATGCAGCCTGTTCGGGTGCGCCGTGGCCCAGGCGCTCTCGGCGGCCGGCCACGACGTCATCGTGGTGGACATGCAGGAGGACGCCCTGGACGGGCTGGGGCCCGATTTCGACGGCGAGACGCTCACCGGCGACGGCAAGAGCGCCCTGGTGCTGGAAGAGTGCGGCGTGCGCCGGGCCACCCATCTGGTGGCCGCCACGGGCGACGACGCCTCCAACCTGCTCATCGCCGAGCTGGCCAGCGAGATCTTCGGCGTGCCCCACGTGCTGCCCCTCGTGGACGACGACGCTTTGGCGGACATCCTCGACGACATGGGCATCGCCCCCATCTGCCCCCATCGCATCTGCGAGGACGAGTTCTTCCGCCTCACCGGGCTGACGCGGAAGGAGGCCGACCTATGAGGGTGGTGATCGTGGGCGGCCGCTCCCGGGCCGATTATCTGATGGGCGCCTTAGCTGAAACCGTCGACACCGTCGTGGCCATCAACGACGACCGCCGCTTCTGCGAGTACCTCTCCAGCCGCCATGACGGCACGGTGATCTGGGGCAACGGCATGAAGCTGGCCGTGCTCGAGGAGGCCGGCATCGCCGGGTTCGACGCCATCGTGGCCCTCACCGGCCTCGACGCCGACAATTTGGCCATCTGCCAGGTGGCCAAGAAGTTCCTCGGCATCCGCATCCAGCTGTGCATCGTGTCCAACCCCGAGAACACGGCCATCTTCCGCCAGCTGGGTGTCACGGCCGCCATCAGCGCCACGGCCACCTTGGCCCAGGCCATTCGCGGGGCCCTGGAGCTTCCCGACCCCGTCGGCGCGAAGGCCCGGGCCGCCACGGCGGCGGCCGTCGCTGCGGCCGAGGCCGGCAACGGCGAAGGGGACGGCGCCGATGGCACCGCCGACGACGAGGAAGACCCCGGTGCCCCCTCGCCCTTCCGCTCGATTCTGGGCTCGTGGCACCACTTGGGGAAAGAGCGCCGGTGACCGTCATGGGAAAGACGCGCGGCGACAACCTTGCGCCGGCCATCGCCCTGGGCGAGCCGGGCGGCGAGCGCTCCGGCCCCGGGCCCCTGCTCGCGCGCTACGTGGGCGTGGCCGTCATGTTCGTCGGCCTGGCGGGCTTGGCACCCCTGGCGGTGCTGCCGGCCTACCCCGACGAGGTGGCCCTCGCGCCGTGCTTCATCTTCCCCGGGATCGGCGCGGCCATGGCGGGCTACCTCGTGTACTTCGCCTCGCCCGACCCCGCCCCGGGCGCCCGCCTTACCCGCGGGCAGGCCGCCGCGTGCACGGTGCTGGTCTGGGTTCTCGCCATCGCCGTCTACGCGCTGCCCTACGTGGCCGCTGGGCTGCTCTCCCCCGTCCAGGCCGTCTTCGAGTCCACCAGCGGGCTGACCACCACGGGCTTAAGCGTGGTGGACGTGGACGCCTGCCCGGCCATCTTCCTGTTCCACCGCAGCCTCACCTGCTACCTCGGCGGTGTGGGGCTCGTGCTCATCCTCACCTGCGTGGTGACCCAGACCGGCGGCCTGGGCGTGTACAACGCCGAGGGCCACACCGACCACTTGCTGCCGAGCGCCGCCAAGACCGCCCGCATGATCCTGCTCATCTACAACGGGCTCATCATCGCCGGCGCCGTGGCCTACTGGGCGGCCGGCATGACCCCCTTCGACGCCATCAACATCTCCATGTGCGCCGTGCCCACCGGCGGGTTCGCCACCCACGGCGAGAGCATCGCCTATTGGAACAGCCCGGTCATCGAGGCCATCACCATCGTGCTCATGGTGGCCGGCGGCACGAACTTCCTTCTGCTGTTCCTGCTGCTGCGCGGCAAGCTCAAGGCGTTCCTCACCCATATCGAGACGCCGCTGTACTTCGGCACCATCGCCGTCATGGCCCTGGTGGTGGCCGGTTTCTTCCTAGGCCAGGGCGTCAGCGGCGACGGGGCCGAGGCGCTGCGGCAGGGCACGTTCCAGGTCGTGTCGATCCTGACCTCCACGGGGTTTCAGACCATCCCCTCCTTCGCCGATCTGGGGCCGGCGCTCCTGTTCCTGTTCGGCCTGCTCATGCTCGTCGGGGCCGAGGCGCGCTCCACCTCCGGCGGTATCAAGCTCTACCGCGTCGCCGTCGCCTCGCTGGGGCTCGGCCACGATTTGCACGAGCGCTACGGTAACAAGCGCCATGTGACGAGCATCAAGATCAACCGTTTCGGGAAGCGGTCGGTGCTCACCGAGGTGGACGTGGCCGAGGCCCAGACCTACGTGGTGCTGTACCTGCTGCTGTGCGCGGCCGGTGCGTTCGCGCTCATACTCTGCGGAGCCACCCTGCAGGAGGCGGTGTTCGACTTCATCTCGTGCCTCGGCAGCACCGGCGTGGGCACGGGCTTCCTCGGCGCGGAAAGCGGCCCCGCGCCGCTGCTGATCGGGGGCGCCGGGATGCTTCTGGGCCGTCTCGAGATCATCCCCCTGTTCATGGGGGTGGGCACCTTGGCGTCGATGATTCGGAAAGGGGTTCGCCATGGCCGCTAGCAGTCGCAGATTCCCGCTGAGAAGCTCCCTCTCGACACGGCGCGTCCTGCGCAACTTGGTCGCCTTCGCCCTGCTCTACGGGGCCGGCCTGGCCGCCGTGTGGGGCTTCTCGCTCTTGGGGGTGAGCACGCTTGTGGCCTTCCCCGTCTTCGTGCTGGGCGTGCTCATCGCCAGCCTGGAGACCGACTCGGGGCTGTGGGGCGCCGCGCTGGGAGTGGCCTACCTGCTCTCCTACGACTTCCTGTTCACCGCGCCCCTCTTCACGCTGAAGGTGCTCAGCCGCACCGACGTGGCGGCGCTCGCCATCTTCCTCGTCGTGTCGCTCATCATGGGCGTGATAACCCACCGCATGAGCCGCCAGGTGCAGGCGGCCGAGCGCACGGCCTGCGCGCTGGGGCGGCTGAACCGGCTGAGCGTCGGGCTGCTGGAGAGCTCCACCTCTCAGGCGGCTTGCAGCTTCGCCCAGGAGTTCCTGACCCGGGTGCTGAGGCGGCCGGTGACCATCACCTTGGGGGAGCCGCCGGTCGCGGGCAGCGCGGCGGCCCGCGACTGCTACGAGCGTCGCTCGCCCACCGGCTACGGCGAGCCGGGCTGGCGGGATGCGACGGAGAAGTACCTGCCGCTCGGCATGAAGGGGCGCCTGTACGGGGTGGTGGCCATCGACTGCTCCTCGGGGGATGTGGATAGCGGCAGCCTCTCCCTCGTCAACGCCGTGGTGGCCCAGACCCTCGTGGCCGTGGAGCGCAACGAGCTGGCGGAAAGCGAGCCCGACGGTGCCGGCGTCCCAGCGGCCATATCGGCCCCGTCCAACGACAAGAGCGCTGCCGAACCGATACGTCCGACAGCGCTCTCATAGACTGATCGCGATATCCCAAGGCCAATCGCGGCGGGCCGTTCTCGGCTCCAGGCGCGCTACTTGTCCAGCATCTCGCGCACTTCGCCGCGGCCCTCGTCGTGCAGGGCCTTCTCGTCGGGCGCCAGGCGCTCCAAAAGCTCCAGCAGCTCGCCCATATGCTCGCGCTCCTCGTCGCGGATGTCGGAGAGCACCTTCTTCGCATCCTCGTTATCCGTCGCCTGGACGTGGGCGTCGTACTCGTGGATAGCCTCAAGCTCCCCGATGATGTCCTGGCGAATGGCGTTGACGAGCTCCTCGTCAGTCAGCTTGCGCGGCACTTCCATCACGAACGGATTCGAAATTGTGGCCATGACGGTTCCTTTCTCGCAGCTTCTAAAAGGCCCGCGCCTGCAACGCCTGCGGTAGCACGGCGGCAAGCGCGAGGGTCTGTGGGCCATCCTAGGCGATTGGGTTGGAGCCGCAGCCCAGGCCGCCTTGTTGCCACCGACCTGTAGACACTGCGACAAGAAGCGTTGGATTAGACGGCAACGGCTCGCCCAGTCCAGGGCGTAGCGCGCCGCCGTCACCGACGTGCCGTTGGAATGCACGCTCAGATCGTCCATCACAAACGCGATCCTCATGAGGCCCTTACTCCTCGGCCGCCAGGGCGAGACCCTCGGCGGCGGGAGCGGCCGAGGCGGCCTGGTCGCGCTTCGCCTCGGCGACGCGGGCCTTGCCGCGGGCGCGGGCCTCTTCCACCGAAACCGTTTCGATGCGGACGATGAAGTACCAGATCTCGAACACGGTCAGTCCGATGAGGATGGCCTTCAGCCACCACTGCGGCACCACCAGCGCGAGCATCGGCATGGCGGTCACGCCGGGGGCAGCGCACAGGATTTTGGCCCGCAGTGTGAGCGAGCGCGTTTCCATGAAGTTGGCGATGAAGCGCTTGTACATGCGGGTTCCCTCGAACCACGTGTTCAGACGTTCGGAGCTGCGCAGGAAGAAAAACGAGGTCAGCAGCAGAAACGGCGTTGTGGGAATAATAGGAATGATGACGCCTATGGCCCCCAGTCCCAGGAACAGCAGTCCCAGCCCCGCATAAAGATAGCGCTTGATCGTCATCGCATCTCCCGTTTCGTTTATCGCCTTGAAGGCTCGTCCGTCATCCCGCAACGGCCTTTACCGAAAGACCCCATTTCGGACAACCCGTCGCCTCAAAGGCGCAGCGTGCACCACATTAGGGATATCTTAGCGATCAGCGCCCACCAACCGCATCACCCAAATGAGCTATATGCGAAGCAGTGGTACGCGTCAGTCGCGACCGTCCAATCTGCTGTGATCGATTTGCTTCGCGGGACCCGACGTGTGCGTCATATCGTCGGCCATCATCAACCGGACGCAAGCCAGAAGAACCGTATCGCATCCTTCAAGTTCCATGGGAAAGTCAAGGCACCTTCTCCCTGCAGGAGCATTTTCATCTCCGTTTATGAGGAGAATAACCCCTCGCTGCAATTGCTCTCCAACGCGGTGTCTCCGCAATCGGTCTCATAGACCGCGATGCTTCTCAGCTTCTTCCGCACATCGCTTTTGAGCGTCGCACTTCCCCCTCCGAAAACGCCGGCGGTGGAAGTTCGCGTGGCGAAAAAACGCCGAAATTTCCCGTTTTCCACATTTTGAAGTCCCTCAGAAGTGCAAAGCCCCTTCCAATGTCAGCGTTTTCCCAGGTCAGATATTTCCGCTCAGTCCAAAGCCTCGAGACCACCGTGGAAACGGGAAATTTTGGCGTAAAACCTTCAGCCTGGCCTCATTTCGTAAGACTCGAACAAAGCGCAAGCGGGCCGCGTTATGTCGGCCCGACCCCATTCCGCACGACTTTGGGCGAAACGCAAGCGAGCCGCGCTCGGCCTCCCTCCGAGCGCGGCCCATCGTCCGCATTATGTCAGGTCAGCGCATTTCGACCTAAGACTGCTCCATCTCGGGAACCAGCTTGCGACCCGCCGCAAGCGACAGCAGACCCAGCACAATGAGCAACGCGATGATGACGAGCATCACGATGAACGTGAACTGGAAGCCGATGGAGTCCACCAGCAAGCCCCAGAACGTCACGGCGAACGCACCGCACAGGGAGCCGACCATCGCAACACGCGAGTAAATGCTCGAGTACTCAAGCGTACCAAAAATAGTGCGCGTCATGAGCGGAGTGAGCACCGTGCCGCTGGCGTAGAAAACGCCGAACATAAAGCCGCCGGCAAGCACCACAAACGACACGCCTGGGAACAGCAGCAGCACGCCCAAACCGGCAAGCCCGCAGATCATGGCGAAGAAAAGGCCGCCACGCACGCTGATCTTATCGTTGATGATACCGATAAGGATCTTGCCTGCCGCCTGCCCGAGCATAGCCATCGAGGCAACCGTGGCGGCAATGGCCACCACATCGGGGAACTGCTGCAACGAAGACACGTACGACGGCAGATACTGGTAGAAGTTCATGCCCAGGTTCACCAGCGCGGTGAAGATGGCCAAAACGAAGAACGCCGACGTCTTCATGGCGCGAGCCGCCGGAATGCCCTTGGGAGCGGCGGCCTGGGTAGAACCCGCCTCGGCCACTTCTTCAGCGCCCACGGGCAAAAGACCCACATCTTGAGGATGGCTGCGAACACCAAACAAAGTGAACGGCAGGGCCATCACCAAGCAGAGCACGCCGAATACGAGGTACCCTGTTCTCCAACCCTCGGGACCCGTACCGATGAGATAGCCTCCCACCAGGTTGAACACTGCGCCACCAATGCCCGTGAACGCCATGCACAGGCCGATGTAGAATCCCACATTCTTCCGGAACCAACGATTGATCAGCGTTGGCACCGTAAGAATGAGCATCTCAGCCAAACCGATGCCCATGATCGCGCCCGTCACATAAAACTGCCACACCGCATTGAAGAACGACATGGCAATAAGGGGCACGCCAATGCAGGCAACACCCGCCGAAAGCACCAAGCGCAAGTCCTTCGTCTCGGTCAGCTTTCCCAGCACGGGAAGAACCAAGGCCGTAACGACCAGCATAATGGTGAGGTACAGGGCAAAAGCGCCTCGGCCGACACCGAGCGACTCACTTACCGGGGTAAAGTAGATTCCAGCGCAGCTGAGGGCGAAAGAACACGGCCCAAAGCAGCAGATAATGCCCGTTGCAACAACAAGGTAGGGAAAGATACTCTTCTTACCGGGAGATGTACTCATCGACATCCTCCTTCGTATCGGCCCGCCCGACACGAATCGGACGGGCAAGTAATGTTATTTGCCCGACTCCGACTGGCCGCTCTCTTTCTTCTGAGCACGCAACGCTTTGGGGAGGCGCTTGGCAAACTGCATCAGGGCGCCGCGATCTTTCTTGACAATGCTCCAGCCCTTTGCCAAATCCTCAGGCGCGATAATGACATCCATGCGCATGCTCCCCAAAGCCTTGCAGTCCATGACGAGCTTTCCGTCCTTGTACTCGAACGCAAACACCTCGACAACAGGGCTGCCATCCTCCGTGCGAGCCATAATGGACGGTTTGACCAGCTTTGCAGCCATGCTTCTCTCCTTTGTTTGTAAGGGATTCGACTGATTGCAAGACTGCCGAGCGAATCCGGGGAATAAAAATGGGGAGGGCGCCGCGCCTATCGGCAAGGCGCCCTCGATCAGCGTCTTCGACGCGTTACTTCTTCACAATGTCGCGGAAATCGACACCGTAGTCCTCGAGCACCTTCTGAATGCCCGAACGCGCACTTGCGGCGATGGCACCGCCCGGATGCGAGCTGCAGCCGAGGAAGTACAGGTTCTCGATGTCGCCATGATAGTCGTGGCCGCGGCCCGGCAGCGGACGGAAGTCGTACATCTGCGAGGGCTGCATGCCGATCTGGCCGATGTCGCCATCGCGGAACGCCGGGTTCCACTCGGTGTACTCGAGCGGGGTGCAGCCCCAACGGCCGACCAGGTCGTCGTCGGTGATGTTGGTGCAGCGGCTCTTGAAGAACTCCCACAGGGCGTCCTTCAGCTCTTGGCCCTTGGTCTCCCAGTTGTGCCAATCGCCGTCGAGGTTCCACGGAGCGTAGCTGTAAACGTTCACCACGCAGCCGCCCTCGGGCGCACGGCTCGGGTCGCGCAGGCTGGGCATGGTGATCAGCGGCAGCTTGGGGCTGAAGCCGCCCAGGAGGTACTCGGAGAAGGTACGCAGGTACTCCTCTTCGTCGGGCGCGAACTCGATGCAGAACGAGTCCTTCACGGCCTCGCCCGTCTTGAACTCGGGAATCTTCGACAAAGCGAAGGCCTGGTTCAGGGCCACGAAATCGGCATTCTTGATCTTGGCGATATGCTCGCGCTCGTGGGCAGGGGCAGCGTCGCCCAAGCAGTCGTACACGTCGCGCACGTTGATGGTGGAGATGACGCCCTCCGTTGCCACGAACTCATCGCCGCACTTGGTGCGAACGCGCTTGACTTCGCCGTCTTCCACAACCAGCTCGTTGACCCACTCATTGGTGAACAGGTCGACACCATGGTCGCGGGCGCAAGCGGTGAGCGCGTTCACGAAGTTGACGCAGCCGCCAACGGGGAACGGGGCGCCCGGATTGCCCGGCGCGTGCAGGGCCGCGCAGAAGGCCAGCAGCGTAGCGGTGCCGATCTGGCGCGGATCGATCATCATCTCGGTGCACCAGCGCGTAAGCGTGACGCGCACTTCCTCGCTCTCGAACCACTCTTCCACGATCTGCTGCGCAGAGGAGTTCATGACACGAATGAACTCGCGCCCTTCGGGCGACATGGCGAGCACGTTCATCATGGGACCATACGCAGGAATGGCTCCGGCAGTGCCCGCGGCCGCCGCACCGGAGAGCTTCAAGAAGTAATTGACGAACTCACGATACGTTTCGGCATCGCGCTCGGAGAACTTCGCAATCTGCTCGCAAGTCTTATCGAGGTCGGAATACAAAATCAGATGCTCTTCGTTGGGAAAGATCGAGCAGCACAGCGAATCGACGAACTTGTACTCCAGGCCGTACTTCGAGAACAGCTCCAACTCATCCTCGCGCACAATGGGCGTACGCGAAATGAGGTTGTGCACCATGCCCCCTTGATCGGCAATGTAACCGGGCGCAATCTCCCCTGATCGCGTACCACCGCCGAACTCGTCGAGCGCCTCGAGAACGCAGACCTTGTAGCCCGCCTTCGCGAGGTAGATCGAGCTGAGAAGGCCATTGTGGCCACCGCCCATTACGACGAAATCGTATGTTCCACCGCTCATACCTTTTCCTCCTTTTCCGGAGCCCGGGGCCGGCTTTTCCGACCCTCAAGGTGAATATAGAACGCAGCCCCCACGCATATAAATGCCCGCATTCCCTTTTTCGTAGAGAAACGAATCACACTTTTCGAATTATGTAGACATTTAGCAGAACAGATTTGCCAATGTGGGGAAATTCCCCCGAACGATGCCGCCCGCTGGCTAGACATCTCATTTCACCGAAGCTATGATCTGTTTTGCCTTGACGTGTGGTTCGTACCGCAAGCAATGGCGATATGCTCGATCAGCCCTCCGCCAATTGAGCACAACCAAGGAGCCGTCCTCGTCAGCTTTTGCGAGCAGATTGGAACGTCATGGGAAAAGCCTCGGAGATGACGAAGCAGAGCATCGCCGACTGTTTCATAGAACTGGTCGTTGCGCAACCCGATCCGCGTCGGCGAATTGATGTAACCACCCTGGTGAAAAAACTCGAAATCGATCGGAAAACCTTTTACAACCACTTCGACAATACGACCGACCTCGTTATCTGGATCTTTCGGGCGCGCTTGGCTGAGAAACTGCGAGATCGGAAGTTCTATCAGGCCGAACTTGACTACCCTGCCGAGGAGCTACACGACAAGTACACCGATCTTCCCTGCTATGCCCGGTTTTACGGCAGACGCGAGGGAGAGCTCAATCAAGGGCCTTTCTTTCGCACCGTGTGCGGCGTGCTTAATGAGCAGAGCGAATACTATCGGCGAATCTTCGGCTTCGCTTGCTATATCGATTTCTCGCGTTATGTCGAGCTTCTGTTCATACCGCTTTTCAGGACAGATATCCAGATAATGCTCGGCGAGGGCCGCAAGCTATCGGCATCCACCCACGAGTTTTTGGCGGAATATCACGCCACGGGGCTTTGGGGACGCGTTCGGCTGTACTTCTCCTACCTCAACCAATCCATCCCCGACCAAAATCTCGACCCCGTTTGGAACTACGCCCATACGGCCATTCGCCTCACCCTCGATGCCATGTTCGAAGGGCCCGAGGGCAATGCAACTTTTCACGCGCAGCTCGCGCAGAAGCGATGCGGCCGCCCCCTGTAGCGGCAGGCGCTGCTCACCGTCACGAACCCGCACCTACAAGCGTGCCGTCAGCACTTCCCCTTTTGAAGCGCTGACGGCACGAGCGTTTGCATTGCGCTACTGGCAGAGCGCGGCGGCTTCCTTATCCACTACAACCGTGACGTTCGGATGGAACTGCAAGATGGAAGCGGGCACCTCGGGGGTAACCGGCCCGAAGAAGGCGCGGCGAACGATGTCGGCCTTGTCGGCGCCGTTTGCGACCACGAGGATTTCCTTGGCCGCCATAATGGTGCCAATGCCCATGGTGTACGCCTCGCGGGGCACATCGTCGGCAGAATCGAACAGGCGAGAATTGGCGTTGATGGTGCTCTCCGTCAACGCCACGCAGTGCGTCTCCTTGGGGAACTCAGGCGCGGGTTCGTTGAACCCGATGTGGCCGTTGTGCCCCAGGCCCAGAAGCTGCAGGCCCAGTCCGCCCGCCTCGGCGATGGCCTGCTCGTAAGCGGCGCACGCAGCGTCGGCATCGGGGCAAGCGCCGTCCGGCACATGGGTGCGAGCAGGGTCGATATCAACATGGGAGAACAAGTTGTGCTCCATGAAGTAGCGGTAGCTCTGGTCATGCTGCGGATCGAGCCCGCGGTACTCGTCCAGGTTGAAACTGGTCACGTCCTTGAAGCTCAACGCGCCGGCCTCGCAATCCTCAACCAGGCAGCGGTACAGGCCGATGGGGGTCGAGCCCGTGGCCAAACCCAGCACGCAATCAGGATGCGAGGAAACGTAGCCGCTTATCACGCGCGCGGCCGTACGCGACATAGCCTCGTAGTTCTCGGTGACGATGAATTTCATGGGAAGCCTCTCTCTTTGGAGCCACCAGAAAAGATGCGTGCCCATGCTAAACCATGTCTTTCCCGCAGCGGAGATCAGCCGCAAGTTTTCATCAGGTTTTCAGCTCGCAAGTGCTACGAGCGCCTCGCCTCGCGCGAGGCCCGACGCACGTCCTGCTCCGCTTCCAAAAGCTCGCGGGCATGGGCGATGGCGTCGTCGATGCAGCTGCGGAAGTGCTCCTCTCCCACCAGGTCGACGAAGCCGGCGCGCCGCATGGTCTTCATCGGCTGCTCGTTCACATGCGAGAAGATGAGACGCACCCCATGGGAGTTGCAGTAGTCGTACAGGTTCTCCAGCGCGTTCATACCCGTGGCGTCCAGCGAGGGAACACCGCGCATGCGGATAATCAGATAGCGGGTGAAATCCTTCACCGAGATGTCGGCGATGCGCTCGGTCATGCCGAAGAACATCGGCCCGTTGATCTCGTACACGCGCACACTCTTCGGCAGCTCGCGCAAATGCGTGACCTCGGAATTCTCGTCGCAGTAGTACTTCCAGCCCTTGACCTCGGTCTCCTCGCTCACCATCTTCATGAACAGCACCACCGTGATGAGCATGCCCACCCCGATGGCCACCACCAGATCGAACACGATAGTCAGCACGAAGGTGAGTACGAGCGTGGCAACGGCTCCCTTCGACGCCGTCTGGCACAGATGCGCGAAGTTGCGCCAGCCGGACATGTTGTAGGCGACGTACAGCAAAATAGCGGCGATGGTAGGCATGGGAATGAGCGCCGCATAGGGCATGAGGAAAGCGAGCACGGCGACGAGCACCAGCGCGTGCACCATGCCGGAAATGGGCGTGCGGCCGCCGGCCTTCACGTTGGCGGCGGTACGCGCGATGGCGCCGGTGGCGGGGATGCCGCCGAAGAGCACCGAGGCGATGTTGCCGACGCCCTGGGCCACCAGCTCCATGTTGGCGCGGTGATGGCCGCTGATCATGGAGTCGGCCACCACGCAGGAGAGCAGCGACTCGATGGCGGCCAGAATGGCGATGGTGACGCCGTTGGCGAACTGGTCGCGGAAGAGCTCCAGGGTAAGCTCGGGCATACGGAAGGCGGGCAGGGCGCTGTCGATGACGTAGAGGTCGCCGATGGTGCTGACCTCAAGGCCGAGTCCGCTCACCAGCGCGATGCCCGCAAGCAGAGCCACAAGCGAGCTGGGCACGCGCTCAGTCACGCGCGGCCAGAGGAACAGTATCGCCAGGCAGACAACGCCCACCAAACACGCCTGCCAGTTCACCGTGGAGAAATTACCCACGAGGGCAGCCAGCTTCTCGGTCGTCTCCACCGTAACGGTGTCGGGCGGGTAGGTGAGGCCGAAGAAGTCCTTCAGCTGGCCGATGGTCAGCGTGACGGCGATACCCGCCGTGAACCCAGTGGTGATGGTGAAGGGGACGAAGCGGATGATGGCACCCAGCTTGAACAGACCCATGAGAACGAGCAGGATGCCCGCGATAATGGTGGCAGCAATGAGGCCCTCCATGCCATCGGTGGCCACAATGCCGGCCACAATGGTGGCGAAGGCCGCCGTGGGACCCGAGATCTGCACGCGACTGCCACCGAGGAACGCGATGAGGAAGCCGGCGACGATGGCGGTGTAGAGGCCCTGTTCCGGCGAGACGCCCGAGGCGATGCCCAGCGCGATGGAAAGCGGCAGCGCCACCACGGCCACCACGACGCCCGCCACGATGTCCTTAGGGATTTGCTCTTTCAGCTCTTCTTTGCTGGAATGCTTGATAATGCTGAAAAGGATGGGCTTCAACTTGTCGCGCTGCTGCATGGCGGGAAAACTCGGCTCCTTCGATCGTCGCGGGCGGAAAGACACGAGGCCGCATTTTATCGCTGACCAAAACACCCATCAATGCAGAACCCGCGTTCGGCAGAAAGTCGCCCTTCGGCGCATGAAAAACGGCCCCGCATATGGTGCGGGGCCGTCGGGCGCTGGATGCGCTCAGCTGCTCTGCTGCCGCTCGCTCTGCTACCAGGTGCGGGAGGCCAGGGCGCGGAACTGGGCCACGGTGGAGACGTGGGAGTTCAGGCCGCCGTCGACGGTCACCACCTGGCCGGTGAAGTACGAGCTCTCGTCGGAGGCGAGGTAGACGCACATGGCCGCGATGTCCTCGGGCGTGCCGTAGCGGGCCACCTCGATGTTGTCCAGGAAGATGTCCTTCAGCGCCTGGGGCACCTTCGCCTCGTTCTGCGGCGTGACAATGAGGCCGGGGCGCACGCAGTTGCAGCGGATGTTCTGCTTACCGTACTGCAGCGCCGTGTACTGGGTCAGCATGTCGACACCGGCCTTGGCGCAGGCGTAGGCCGTCGAGCCCAAATCGCCGCCGCAGGAGGCCATGGAGCCGATGTTGATGATAGAGCCCGCGCCCTGCTCTTGCATGAAGGGCAGCACGGTCTTAGTGCAGTAGAACGTGGAGCGCACGTCACTCGCGAACACGGCATCCCAGTCCTCCAGGGAGATCTCGTCCACACGGCCGTCCTTCAGCGCCATGCCGGCGGCGTTGTTCACCAGCACGTCGATGGAGCCCCACTTCTCCTTGGTGTCGGCGAACAGCGCGTCCACCGTTTCGGGCTGGGTGATATCCAGCTTGTGGAACCAGGCGGTGCCGCCCGCCTCGGCGATGGCGTCCACGACGGCCGCGCCGCGCTCCTCGTTGCGGCCGCACACCACCACGCGCGCGCCCTCGGCGCCGAACATCTTCGCGATACCCGAACCGATGCCGCTGGTGGAGCCGGT
This sequence comes from Adlercreutzia sp. DFI.6.23, assembly GCF_024462535.1. Lineage (NCBI taxonomy): Bacteria > Bacillati > Actinomycetota > Coriobacteriia > Eggerthellales > Eggerthellaceae > Adlercreutzia > Adlercreutzia sp. DFI.6.23. The sequence continues at coordinate 8,644 of NZ_JANGBP010000007.1, read as the reverse complement.
GACGATGGCGACTTTGTCCTTCAAACGATCCATGCTTGTCTTCTTTCTACGCGAGAATGCCAGCCAACAACGATAATTCTATCAGTAGGCATCCTTTGCGCTACCATAGAGGCCGCACAAACAAGGCGAGCGAGAAAAAGAGGCGTCGTGGAAAATACCGAAGGCAGAATTGCAGCGCAGGGTTCTTCGAAGGAAGAGCCCCGCGATCTTGGGGCAGATCGTGCCGTGTGCCCGATCTGCCCGCATGCCTGCGCCCTGGTCGAGGGGCAAACGGGGCTCTGCCGTGCGCGCGTCGCCGAGGGTGGAGAGGTGGTGGACGCCAACTACGGGCGCATCACGTCACTGGCACTGGATCCCATCGAGAAGAAGCCGCTGGCCCGCTTTCGCCCTGGAAGCAAGGTGCTCTCCGTAGGTTCCTACGGCTGCAACCTGCGCTGCCCGTTCTGCCAGAACGCTTCCATCGCCTGCGCCGGCGAGCGCGACGTGCCCTGGCGCGAAATCGCACCGGCCGAGTTGGTGGATGCGGCCGCATCGCTTGTGACCGAAGGCAACATCGGGCTCGCCTTCACCTACAACGAGCCGCTCGTGGGCCTCGAGTTCGTCCGCGACACCGCGCACCTCGCCCACGAGCGTGGCCTGGTCAACGTGCTGGTATCCAACGGCTACGTGAACGACGGCCCGCTGCACGAGGTGGCACCGTTCATCGATGCCGCGAACATCGACCTGAAGGGCTTCACCCAGAGCTTCTACGACCTCGTCGGCGGTGACTTGGCAACTGTGAAGCACACCATAGAAGTGCTGGCTGCCACACCCAGCTGTCACCTGGAAGTAACGACGCTCGTCATCCCCGGCCTGAACGACAGCGACCAGGAAATCGCCGAGGCCGCCCAATGGCTCGCCTCGCTGGATCCGTCGACCCCCTACCACCTGACCCGCTTCTTCCCCTGCCACCGCCTTACCGACCGCCCCGCCACCCCACCCGAAACCGTACACCACCTGGCCAACGTAGCGAGGCGCTATTTGAAGCACGTCTACGTAGGAAATTGCTAGGAGAGGCAGCTTGATTTGTTTTAGCGTCCTTGATTTGTTTTAGCGTCCTTGATTTGCTTTAGCAAGCCTTAGCGCACGCGATCAAGGAGACAATGAAGCGCATGCGCGACCGATAGCGACCGATAGCGACCGATAGCGACCGATAGCGACCGATAGCGACCGATAGCGACCGATAGCGACCGATTTCGCCCCTTGCGCAGTTGATCCTTTTGCTGCTAGACTGCACTTCCGTCAGCGAGAGCGCTGGCGCATTTTATCCAGAGTCGGGGTAGAGAGTTGGCTCGACGATCCCGGCACCAACCGGCCGCGCGGCACGGTGGTCCCGCCAACATCGATGAAAGGAGTCCTGCCATGGACAACGTCTCTGTGCGCGATGCGCGCGAATTCCTTAACCTGAGCGTCGAGCAGCCGAGGATGCACCTCCTCGATGAGCCCACGGGCCACATTTCGGCCATGGGGAAGGCCAACTTGGGCCACCAGATGCGCTACAGCGTGGAACGTCTGGAAGCCGAACTGGCCGATGACGGCGAGCCGCGAGTGCTCCAGCTGGTTTGCGAAGGCGACGAGCACGAGCCCCGGGCGTGGACGCTCTACGCCGACGGCCTCAAGTGCGCCCACGGAACCGGCGAGTTCGCCCGAACGGGCTTCTGCGAAGCGGCCGACGCGTTCATGGGCGTCTGCCGTGAAGCCGTGCGCGCCTCCGCCCTCCCCTCCCGCAGCGAGCACGACTACGAGCTACTGCGCGCCGCCCGAAGGATAGCGGCGGTGGAAGCGGGCGCCTCTCGTCCAGCAAATCGATAACGACCGATAACGACCGATAACGACCGATAACGACCGATAACGACCGATAACGACCGATAACGACCGATAATGCCATCGAAACTTTAACTAAGAGATGGGGCAACATGAAAGATGGCACCGTGATGACATTGCGCGAGAATGGTCAGCTGGAAGCAAAACGCGCCAAAGGCGGTGTGCCCGAGAGCATCTGGGAAACCTATTCCGCTTTCGCGAACACCAACGGCGGGCTGATCATCCTCGGCGCAGAAGAAGGCCCAAAAGGAGAGGTAGAGTACGTCGGAGTCCCGAACCCTGAACAGCTCGTTAAGAAATTCTGGGACGGAGTGCACAATCCCTCGAAAGTCAGCGCCAACATTCTCACAGATGATTCGATCACCATTGAGACAATTAACGACTGCGACATTATCCGCATTCAAGTTCCTCGCGCCAACCGTCATTTGAGACCTATCTACATCTGCGGCAATCGGGAAAAGGGAACCTACCGCCGAGATGGCGAGGGAGATTATCGCTGCTCATCCGAAGAAATCGTTGCCATGATTCGCGATGCCAGCAACGAGCCGCTCGACGACACCGTGCTTGAAGAGTTCTCGTTAGATGCTCTTTCGTGGGACACGGTAAGCCGATATCGAGCCGTGGTGTCAGCTGCCCGACCGAATCATCCGTGGCTCAAGCTCGATGATGAGGGGTTCCTCGTGAAGCTGAATGCCATTGGACGAACAAATGGAGAGGGAGAATTTCATCCAACACGTGCCGGTCTTCTCATGTTCGGTTTCGAGTACGAAATCGCAAAGGAATATGCGAACTACTTCCTAGACTATCGCGAAGCAGATCAAGAACGCCGATGGGCAGACCGCATCACATCGCAAGACGGAACATGGACGGGAAACCTTTTCGATTTTTGGACGGAAGCGCTACCGCGACTGACAAGCGGCCTTAAGAAGCCGTTTGCGCTCGACAACAATCTCCAGCGCATCGAAGACACCGAGATGCACGCCGCAATAAGAGAGGCACTCGCGAACGCACTCGTTCATTCGGACTACTATGGAAGAAGAGGCATCGTCGCTCTGAGATATTCTGACCGAATCGAAATAGCCAATCCCGGCAATTCACGCGTAGCGCTCGATGTGGTGAGAGCGGGCGGAATTTCAGATGCGCGCAATCCGACTCTGATGCGAATGTTCGGGCTTATCAGCGCTTGTGAGCGAATGGGAAGCGGATTCGACGTAATGAGCAACGCTGCGAAAGCGGCAAGCGCTCCCCCGCCCGAAATCGAGGAGCTTTTCAACCCAGACCGCGTAATGGTAAAAGTCTACACAGGGAAGCTGTCTGCGTTCTATTTTGACACCGACGCACCCAGCAATAGCTCTCCCTCCGAGACAAACCACACGCCGGCTTCTTCCAGCTCTGCCCAGCCATCCGTGCCCGCTCCACAACTTGCCCTCTCCCACGATCTCGCAAAAATCGTAGAGGTCGCCCGAGAAAAGGAAAGTTTCACACGCAGAGATGTGGAATCCGCGTTAAACTGCGGGCCAACCAAGGCCAAAGGGCTTATTGCCGAATTGCTGGGCATGGGCATTATCGCGTCCGAAGGCTCGGCGCGCGGAACAAGGTACCGCTTGCGCTAGAACAAGGGGCGGTTCGGCCGCCCCTGCAACTCGACGCGGTCGAATTTGGCTAGGATCTCACTGGCCTCTGCGAGCTGCTTGCAGGAAATGACGCCTATGACCGTGCTTCGGCATCGCGGGCGGCCTCGCGCGGAGGCGCCCGAAGCTTTCGATCTGCGGCGGAATGGGTGGAAGCCAGATCTTCCAGCAAGATGCCAACGCTCAAACCGCATGGCACTGCCGACAACAAACTACCCGACAACTCCAACGCGAAACCGCAACGTCCCAAAGTATCCTTTGCGGGGAAAAGCCGCAGATCCGGAAAGTAAGCGAGTCCTTACAGCTCGATCGAGAAGACCTCCGTCTGGTTGACCAGGTCCAACTCAAGCTGCAGCGCAGCGATCTCGTCCGCGACGGCGCGGTAGTCCGCCTCCGCTTGGGCAACGTCATAGTTCGCATATCGGTACTCGATGGGCCCGTTGCTGCTGCCGAAGTACCGGTTGCCCAGTCGCTCCTGGGGTTGCCGCGAAGCGAGCGAGTTCAGGCGATCCTTACGCCCCGACAGCTGCGCGAGCAGGATAAGGGCCTCGTCGATGGTGATGCCTCGCTCGGGCAGAACCGTCTGCATGTTGAACCGGTGCAGAGCGTGGCGAATGGCCCGCGCCTGCCCGTCGATCTGCGCGACCTTCTCACGCACGGCCCCGTAGTCGTAAGCAGGAGGCTCGGCTGCCTCCCCTTCCGCAAGCACGTAGGTGCTCACCTCCTGCTCGGCCCGCAGGAGTCGATCCTTCTCGTCCTGCAATCTCCGCAGGTACTTGTTGGCACTAGCCGATGTGAATTCCACGCGCCACCTCTTTCTCGCGCCGACTATTCGATGGCCTCCACCATACCAGGCACCAGCAGTCGCATTCATCAGGCAAGCGAGTCCGATTTAGGATTGATACTTTTGCACTGGATCCCGTAAACTATCCCAGCGCAAATCCCTAGAACAACCGTTTTCACAATGAGTAGATATGGGCGCTTATTTTTTAAGCAGCAACTCAGGTATCGTTTTAACGACCCCGAGAAGTTGACGACGGTATTTTACGCCAATGCCGAACAGCCCAGCACCTCCAATGGCGACACCTTTTCCTGCTGCGGCCTTCCTGTCCTCTCTTTCCGCTTTGCAAAGCACACAAAAGGCCTCATCGTCGCCATCAACCACTGTTCTGCACTTTTTGCTTTTGCAGATGTGAACCAGCTTCGATCCGCATTCCGGACACTCGGCAACAGCACTCTTGAACTTCTCGTTCTTCTTATAATTTTTGCAATCCTTGTTGGGACATCCCAGTCTAATCTTCTTTTTCATCGCAGTCCTCTTCCGAAGCTTGAGTAAGATAGAGCACGGTTTCCTGGCTGCGCAGCTGCTTTGCCAGATCGCCCATATTCAACGACAACTTCGCCCGCCGCCTCCAGACACCTCGCTCTGTTCCGTTGTCAACCGGGTCACATTCGGCAAGGAACCCCGCATTAGCGACTATTGCGGAATCTATGAATCGCGAATACCCTTCCAGTGCGCTAACCATAGCTGCATATTCGCCCGTCTCTCCATAGATAGCCGCCCTGAGGATGTACGACCGATGAATGCCCTCGAATCCTTGATTGATTTGAGCCATGCGCTTCAGAATAAGCTCTCTGTTCTTACCTTTTGCATCTTTGTACGACTCGCTCCTAAGCCATTCCACATCGGACTGCAGTTGCAGGGATAGTTGCGACGAGGCGTCCGATAAAGCACGTATTGCCTGTGAAGTCAGCTGCCTTTTCAGTGCATCATCTGAAACGTTTCTAGCCTCCAGGAACAGCTCCAATCCGCTTTGATATAACGCGAGCCTGTCGTTTTGCTGACCACGTACAACATCCCTGACGTTGAGGTCTATCAGCGTGATGCAATCTTGCATTTCCTTGACTTGGGTTTGAAGGGCGCGCAATTGCATGGCGTTTGCCATTTGGATGGGATCTATTCCCTGACTAAACTCCTCACGCCTGATAGGAACCTTCTCTCCGTAATGCCCATTACTTTCCCTAATTTGGGCATACATCTTGCCGTTATTCTCTTGCGTAAACTTGATTCGTCCTTTTTCCAAAGAGTCGATCATTGCGTCAGGCGTGTCGACAACGTACCGAACGCCTTTCGTAAAGGCTTCGGCGGTTTGAGCAACAAGCGAGGCGTCCTTGGATACTGCAGCGATGATGGCCTCAGCTGCCCTATCGGCCTTTTCAAGAGACGAGCCTACGCTCTTTGCAAGAAGAGCAGCAGGATAGTTCGAGTCATATGGATCGATTTCGTTGCTAGCTCTTGGAATGATTTCTTTGTCCGATTCAGCCATGTTCGTCCTCTTTATCATTACTCGGATTGGTTGTAGATATTATAATCGTTTGTATTGCAAAACGAACCGTTCGGGAGAGGTCTATGAAGTTCACAGAGCTAGTAGATTCAGGGGCGAGCAAGACAAAGCAACATGAATACCTAGTCGATGGCGAGCAAACCGCCATCACCATTCGCATACCGAGCAACCTCAAGGATGCCGCTGCCGAGGCGGCGACGCTTAAAGGACTAAGCTTCAGTGCCTTCGCGCGCATGTGCATGATCGACGAGCTCGTTAAGGAAGACTAGCGATGGAGTTCCTGAGCAACATCGGAGAGGAGCGACTCGGTGACGCTCTGGCAGAGTCCATCGGCAACGATGCGAAGCTCTCCATCATCAGCTCGTATTTCACGGTGTTCGCATACGGCGAGCTGAAGGATGCCCTTTCCAAAGTTGAAGAGCTTCGCTTCGTGTTCAGCGAGCCCACCTTCGTCAAGCGCATGCAGGATGCCAAGGAGCCCATGGAGTTCGAGCTGAAGCGCCGTTCGCGCGAACAGGGCATAGGCGGAACGGGACTTGAGCTTACCTTGCGCAACAACCTCAACCAGCGCGCACTTGCCATGGAGTGCGCGGAGTGGATCCGCGAGAAGGCGACATTCAAGTCCGCCAAGCATTGCGGTGCCATCCAGCCGGGCGGCACCTATCACATAGACAACGCGAATGGCGAGGCGCAGGCCTTCATGGGGGCATCTGCCGACTTCACCTTGGAAGGTCTCGGATATGACCGCAGACCCGAGACTGTGATGGGTGTGAGCCACTATGAGGGCAAGACCGAGGCTGCTGGCCTCAAGGCCATGTTCGATTCCGTGTGGGACAACCCCGCCATGGTGGAGGAAGTGACCGATGCGGTAGCCGAGCAGGTCCAGACCCTCTATAAGGACAATGCTCCCGAGTACATCTACTTCCTCACCCTCTATCACCTTTTCAGGGACTTTATGGCTGATGACGAGGACGACCCCATAAAACCGGAGTTCCGGCTTGAGGACTCGGTCATCTGGAACAAGCTCTACGACTTCCAGAAGGACGCCGTGGTCGGTGCCATTCACAAGCTGGAGAAGTACAAGGGCTGCATCATCGCCGACAGCGTGGGTCTTGGAAAGACCTTCGAGGCGCTCGCCGTCATGAAGTACTACCAGGAGAGAAACGCTCGCATCCTCGTGCTCGCCCCCAAGCGCCTGCGCGAGAACTGGACGCTCTACGCAGCGGACAACGACGAGCGCAACGTGCTGGCAGACGACCGCCTGAGCTTCACGGTGCTCAATCACACCGACCTTTCGCGCTACACCGGATATTCGGGAGACGTGAACTTGGAGACGCTTCGCTGGGGCAACTACGACCTCATCGTCATCGACGAGTCGCACAACTTCCGCAACAAGCCGACCGACACCACCAAGAAAAGCCGCTACGACCGCCTGATGGAGGACATCATCAAGTCGGGCATCCGCACGAAGGTGCTCATGTTGTCGGCAACTCCCGTGAACAACCGTCTGCTCGACCTGCGCAACCAGATAGAGATCATCACCGAGGGCGACGACGAGTACCTGGCAGAGGACGGCATCCCCTCCATCAACAGCGTGACGCGCAGGGCGCAACAGCGATTCCAGGAGTGGAGCAAGCTCGACGACGCCGAGCGCACCACCCAGTCGTTCGTGAACGCCGTGAACGCCGACTATTTCAAGCTGCTCGATGTGCTCACCATCGCACGCAGCCGCAAGCACATAGACAAGTACTATACGGCAGGCGATACCAAGTTCCCCGAGCGCCGCAAGCCCGTCTCGCTCCACCCGCCTATTGACTCGAAAGGCGAGCTTCCCTCCATAGCCGAGCTGAACGACATGATCGCATCGCTCACGTTCGCGCAGTACCAGCAGCTCGCCTACGTCATGCCGGGACGCCAGCAGAAGTACGTGGACATGTACGGCGACACATGGGGTCGCGACTTCGACAGCCAGATCAACCGCACCCAGGCCGTGGCCAACCTCATGCGCGTAAACCTGCTCAAGCGCCTGGAGAGCTCCATCGACGCGTTCAGAATCTCGCTTGAGCGCATCTACGAGGGCAACCTCGCCACCAAGCAGATGCTCGATAAGGCGGAGCGGCTGGTCGCCCAGCGTGACATGGCGCAGATTGACGCGGCCATGTTCGACGACGAGGACGATTTCGCGGAGTACCGCGCTTCGTCGAAGGTGCACGTGGATCCCGCCGATCTCGACCGGCTGAAGCTCGGCCAGGACATCGACTACGATATAAGCGTGCTTGAGCAGTTGCTTGGCTACGCCCGCGAGATCACGCCCGAGCGCGATGAGAAGCTCCGCGTCCTGCGCGAGCTCATCGAGCAAAAGGCCGCCAGCCCCTTCAACGGCGGCAACAGGAAAATCCTCGTAAAATCCTCCTTTGCAGAATGTGGGTAGCGCATCCGCCGCCGCGCGCGTTGCCCTATAATCGCAGGCAACAGAACATCCATCCGCGAGACCGCCCGGATGGACGGCGATGCTCTTGCGATGTGGAAGTCCTCGGCGTCGCCGTCCCTCCGGGCAGCGAGGACTTCCACCATGAGCGGAGAAGAGAAGCGGCGGCGCCCGGCGCCGTCGGCCACGCCGTGGGACGGCGCCGGCGACGGCGAGCTGTCCCCGGCCGAGAGGATCGTCAGGGACTGCTACCGCGACATGTACCGCTACCGCCACGCGGGCGCCGGCCTGGTCGGCGAGGCCGATTTCTTCAACGGCTACGACCGCGACGCGTGCCCGCGCTGCGGCTCGCCGGCGATCGAGGGCAACGGGCGCGA
>NZ_JANGBP010000699.1:0-292 GCF_024462535.1 Adlercreutzia sp. DFI.6.23 | reverse complement strand
GCTGCGGCAAGATCCTCGATTTCGAGGAGGGGGGAGCGGCCCGTCGCGACACGGTTGACGAGAAGATGCGCGAGGCCTTTGCCCGGGCCGGCGTGCATCGCATCGTTGCCGCAGCACAGAAGGGAGACGCCCTGCGCGATGCCCGCACCCGCGAGATAATCAGCCATAACCGACCCGAGCGCGGGCGCGTAGTTTACCATCGAGCAGCCCGGAAAGAACACCGACGGAGCATCCTCGACAGGCCGCTTCTCGACCACGCGCGCCGCCCCGCCGTCCGCCGACACGGCGATAC
>NZ_JANGBP010000698.1:0-292 GCF_024462535.1 Adlercreutzia sp. DFI.6.23 | reverse complement strand
CGAGCATGCCGTTGGTGGCGAGCAGGGCGTATTGCTCGTCTTCGGGCATGTCGGGCAGCTTCTTCGACAGCTCCATCTTGCGGTAGAGCATGCCGCTCGTGTTGAAGAAGCGCTTGAGAGGAAGCCCGCTGCGCTCGTGCCACGTGCGCAGCTCATCGGCGGTGGGATTGTCTTCCACGATGTGCCGGTCGGCGTAGGTCACGCCGTGTGCGTCCAGCCACTTCTTAGCCTTCTGGCAGGTGGAGCACTTCGGTATTCCAAGAACAGAACATCGGCGGCCATGACGCCCTCG
>NZ_JANGBP010000697.1:0-292 GCF_024462535.1 Adlercreutzia sp. DFI.6.23 | reverse complement strand
GATGGCGCTTCCGCACGGGCCGCCCGCGTGCGCGTGTCGGCGCTGACGGGGGAGGGGCTGAGCGACCTGAAGCGCCATCGTTTTCGGCGGAGGCCGTGGCGTTGTGGTCAGCGCCTTCCGAGAGGGGCTCGCTATCCGAAGCGTCCGTCCCCGGGCGCGGCGAAGGCAGCGACGACTCCGCAGCGCCGGCTCGCCCGCTTTCCGCAAGCAAATCGGCCTTATTCTCCGCAATCGCATAGGGAATGCGGCGCGTTTGGAAGGCGGCGAGGAGTTTCTCGTCGAAAGGGGTGAG
>NZ_JANGBP010000696.1:0-292 GCF_024462535.1 Adlercreutzia sp. DFI.6.23 | reverse complement strand
CAGGCTCATTCCCTGATCATGCTCGATGACCAGGGGAGGAGGAATCGGCCGGAGACGATGCCCTATACGCAGAGAGGGGGAGATTTACTGACATCTCCGAATTATCAGCTCTTCGATCAGGCGGAAGTGGATGATCCTAATTTCACTCTCATGAAAACGGGAACGAAGGAGTCTCTCACAAAAGCCATTGAAGACGGTTGGATACTGAAGGCCGACACAGTGGAGGAGCTTGCTGAGGCTCTATACCTGGACCCAGACACCGTAGCTGGTGAGGTGGCTGACTATAACGCAG
>NZ_JANGBP010000695.1:0-292 GCF_024462535.1 Adlercreutzia sp. DFI.6.23 | reverse complement strand
TCCCGCGCGACAAAAAGAGCCAAAATCGCGATAACCGGAATCGCCCCCAACACCGAAGCGCTTTGGGCCTCGTGGTTGCCCAAAAGCACACTGGCAAAGCTCTCATAAAAATCCGCCGTCTGGAGGAAGGCGATATCCCGTACGATGCCAACGCGACCCATGGAGGTAAGAGTGATGAACATCGGTATCGTTGAAAATCCGACCAATGCAAATGCGGCGAGGAGGCAGAGGGCAAACTTGCCGGCCAGTAAAGCGAAATCTCCCATGGAACGCTCGCGAGGGTAAGCAAAAT
>NZ_JANGBP010000694.1:0-292 GCF_024462535.1 Adlercreutzia sp. DFI.6.23 | reverse complement strand
AGACAGGTCATCGACTTTTCCTCGACAGGCGAGCTCGTGACCAAGGGAATGCGCTTCACCGAAGCAAACTGCGTGGAGCTGCGCCAACAAATCCTTGAGGGCGATCTTGATTATGCGAGTTCCGCGTCGTCAGCGGCAAGCCCGTTCCCTTCGCCGATGCCCTCTCCACGGTGCGCTCCGGTGGCAAGGCGAAAACGTCAGCCGCACCGGCTTTGGACGATTTGGAACCCGAAGAAGCGTAAGGGCGCTTTCGCCTGCGGGCAACTTCTCCGAGCGATCGTACCGGTCGATC
>NZ_JANGBP010000693.1:0-292 GCF_024462535.1 Adlercreutzia sp. DFI.6.23 | reverse complement strand
ACCGGCTTCCCCTACATGTATCCCTTCGACCAGCCGGCCTGCGACGACTACGACCCCATCCGCACCTTCAAGGAACCGACGGAAAGCCCCGTCGAGGGCCAGCCGGGCTACGATCCGGAGTACCCGCTCGTCATCACCACGGGACGCTTGCCCCACTTCCATCACGGCACCATGCGCCACGCGCCCCTCATCCGCGAGGTCATGCCCGCCCCCGAGCTGAAGATCAACCCCGAGACGGCGGCGGAATACGGCATCGAGCATCTGGACTGGGTGAAGATTACCTCGCGCCGCG
>NZ_JANGBP010000692.1:0-292 GCF_024462535.1 Adlercreutzia sp. DFI.6.23 | reverse complement strand
CAGCGGTCTACCAACATGAGTGCCAGTAATGAGCGCTTTGCTGATTTACCATCTTGTAAGGTATTGCGAAAGCGCACACTGATGCCGATATCTTTAAACTTTGTAGTTGGAATAAATTGTACCTGAATGCCATTTGTTATTTGCATATCTTCTACCTCCGTAGTTATTAGTATGAACAATCAAATTATTTTTATATCATTATTGGCATATTATACCATATACAATACAAAAAAAGAACCGTCGGCAATAGCAGACGACGATTCTATCAGATTATTTTGACATTCTTTTTAAC
>NZ_JANGBP010000691.1:0-292 GCF_024462535.1 Adlercreutzia sp. DFI.6.23 | reverse complement strand
AGTTGGAGGATCCTTCGCTGGACGCCATCGTGCGCCACGTGCTGGTCGCCCAAGGGCCGCTCACGTTCCGTGCTTTGACGGATGGCGCCGTGCAGCTCGCCGGGCCCGTGGCACGCACAGATCGCGAGGTGGCCGAGGCGCTGCAGCGGCTCGTGTGGAAGGGGGAGGCGACCAGCGACGGGCTGGGCTTTCCCCGCGCCGGAGGGCTGGCCGCGGCAGCATCGGCATCCGCAGCCGGCGGCCAGACGCCGCCGCCCTCGCGGCGGCGGGCGAGCAGCCGGCGGGGTCGGTC
>NZ_JANGBP010000690.1:0-292 GCF_024462535.1 Adlercreutzia sp. DFI.6.23 | reverse complement strand
CGCGGAGGAAATCGAGCGGAACCCCCGCTCGCGCAGTGCCAAGCTGCGCGTGGCGCGCAAGCGCTAGGGGAGTCGCCCGACAAGAGAACAAAAGCCAGCCCGAGGACGCTGTCATCGGGCTTGTTAAGCCTTAATGGACGCTTGAGCCGCAGAATGAGTGAGGAGGGCCAAGATGAGCGCCGCATCATACTCGTGCACGTCGCGCCCCCGCACCGACCGCGTCTCTTATGGGCGCTCCTCCGCCGGACGCGCCGGCGCTGCCTCCGGCTACCGCGGCGCCCGCTACGTCTCC
>NZ_JANGBP010000069.1:0-454 GCF_024462535.1 Adlercreutzia sp. DFI.6.23 | reverse complement strand
CAACAACCTGCCGGACATGCTCTACGAGCTGGTCATGGGCGGCATGCTCATCACGGCGTTTCTACCGGTGAACCTCTCGGTGAAAAAGCAGCTCGGCGACAGGCGGGGCAACGAGTACGCATCGAATCTGCTCACCATCGTCGTGGTGCTGCTCGCTATCGTCTCGGTGCTCTGCATGGTGTTCGCCGGGCAGATCATCTACACCCAGAGCTTCTACTCGAACCAGGACGAGATGGCGCTGGCGGTGTTCTTCTTCCAGTTCTTCTCCTTACAGATTGTCTTCTACGGCGCCTCCTCCATTGTGTCGGGCCTTCTGAACGCGAACCGCGAATATTTTTGGTCCTCCTTCGCACCGGTGTTCAACAACCTCATCGTCATCGTCTCGTTCATCCTATACGCCGTCATCGCCCAGACCGATCAGAACCTGGCCTTTCTCGCCATCGCCATCGGCAAC
>NZ_JANGBP010000689.1:0-292 GCF_024462535.1 Adlercreutzia sp. DFI.6.23 | reverse complement strand
CGACGCCAGCGGCGTTTTGCGGGAAATGCCGGCCGAGCCCCTCGCCGCCGATCTGCGTCCGGAGGCTAAGGCCAATCGCAAGGCCGAACTGCTGCGCATCATCGCCGCCGTCGCCGGCTGCAGCTACGACGATCTCCGCCAACGCGAGCGAGCCCGCAAGCGCAAGCGCATTGCCCTCGCGTCCGTGGCAGCGGCCCTCACCATCGCCGCCGTCGGCGTCTTCGCCTTCCAATTTCACCAAACCGGCGAGGCTCTTCGATTCCGCGATGAGCGCCGCCTCGCTGGTTTGGTG
>NZ_JANGBP010000688.1:0-292 GCF_024462535.1 Adlercreutzia sp. DFI.6.23 | reverse complement strand
CAGTTGGAAAATGTGCTTAAATCCTCCTTTGCAGAATGTGGGTAGCGCATCCGCCGCCGCGCGCGTTGCCCTATAATCACAGGCAACAGAACATCCATCCGCGAGACCGCCCGGATGGACGGCGATGCTCTTGCGATGTGGAAGTCCTCGGCGTCGCCGTCCCTCCGGGCAGCGAGGACTTCCACCTTGAGCGGAGAAGAGAAGCGGCGGCGCCCGGCGCCGTCGGCCACGCCGTGGGACGGCGCCGGCGACGGCGAGCTGTCCCCGGCCGAGAGGATCGTCAGGGACTGCT
>NZ_JANGBP010000687.1:0-293 GCF_024462535.1 Adlercreutzia sp. DFI.6.23 | reverse complement strand
CAGAGATCGGAAGCGCTCTCCGGGCCACGGGAAACAACGAGGACATGATCCGCGCCCTGGGAGTCAATGTGAAGCGGATGAAGCTTCTGGGACTGATGCTAAGCAACGGCCTGGTGGGGCTTTCCGGAGCCCTGGTGTGCCAGCACCAGAAATATGCGGATATCAACATGGGCCGCGGCGCCATCGTCATCGGCCTGGCTGCCATTGTCATCGGCGAGGTGCTCATGGGACGGCTCATTAACTTTGCCTGCAAGCTGAGCTCCGTGGTGGTGGGCGCTGTGATCTACTTCCTG
>NZ_JANGBP010000686.1:0-293 GCF_024462535.1 Adlercreutzia sp. DFI.6.23 | reverse complement strand
GTCGGCCATGGTGCGCGGCCCGAATTCCGGATGTCGGATGTTGATGTCGGCGTCGCATACCTCGGCGCACTTGCTGCAGGAGGTGGCACGGGCCGTCTCCAGGCACTTCTCATCATTAATGGTAGGCACATACGTGCGCGAGAAGCGCCCGACCAGGTTCATGAGGGCCGAAAGCGGGCAGAAGTTGGAGCACCATTTCCGCAGCACCACCAGTTCGCTGACGAGCATGGCCGGAATGAGAATGAGCCCGATGGTCGCGTCGCCGTGGGCGAAGGCGCGCCAGATGACGAGCA
>NZ_JANGBP010000685.1:0-293 GCF_024462535.1 Adlercreutzia sp. DFI.6.23 | reverse complement strand
CTTCGATGCCCCAAAGCTTCGCGTAGGCATCCAGCTGGATGCCCATTTCCAGGGCGGCGTTTTCCCACTGCTCGCTGGAGCGGTCGAGCTGGACGGTGTCGGCGAAGCGCTCGCCAATGGCGCGGGCGGCGTTCTCGGGCGCGTCCTTTTGGGTGATGTCGGCGGCGTCCATCGCTCGGTGCGCCTTGTGGAAATAGGGAACGTCGGCGGCCTCATCGGGGATGTCCATGTCGGTGCCGGAAGTATCGGCCTTGGCGGCGGGAGCGCTCGTGCGGCCCTCGCCTTCGGTTGCC
>NZ_JANGBP010000684.1:0-293 GCF_024462535.1 Adlercreutzia sp. DFI.6.23 | reverse complement strand
CGATGGAGAAATCCACATCGCCGGCCGGCAGGCTGCCGAAAGTAGCATAGTATCGGGAGCGCGTGGCGTCGGCCCGATCGATGGCCTCCTGCTCGGCGACGCGTGCGGCCTCCTCGGCGGCTAGGCGCGCGGCCTCTTCTTCGTCGGCGATCTCCTGCACGCCAGCGCTCTCGTCGCGGGATGAGGCGGTCTTCAGCGCTGCCTCCTCGGCGACGTCTTCCACGGCGAGAACGTCCGCATCGGATTTGTCTTGCACGGTGTCGGGGGAAACATCGGAAGCGCTGGGATTCTCT
>NZ_JANGBP010000683.1:0-293 GCF_024462535.1 Adlercreutzia sp. DFI.6.23 | reverse complement strand
GAAGATCTTGAGCCCCCGATGCGTCTTGGGCGGCCGGGCATTCACCTGGTAGCCGGGCACGTAGCCGCCGGACGTCGGGCCCATGGGGGGCACGACGGGCATGGCGCCAGCGCCGCTGATTGCGGGGCGCGAAGGCTGAGGGGGCATCGCGGCGGTTCCCTGGTCGTGCTGGGGCGGCATCGCGCCCGTGGCCTGGGGCCCCTCGGGCCTCGGCGCGCCGAAGCGGCCCTCGGGCATGACGAAACCGCGGGTCGCGCTTGCGCCCGCTTCGGAAATTCGATTGTCAGATGTGC
>NZ_JANGBP010000682.1:0-293 GCF_024462535.1 Adlercreutzia sp. DFI.6.23 | reverse complement strand
CGTCCATGGGCAGGATGGGCAGGTCATCGGTGCAGGGGCAGCCCACAATGGGAGCCACGCCCTGCTGAATGTGGCGCGCAACTTCCAGCACGTCGCCCATGACGGCACTAGCCGCGGCACCCGCGCCGGCGCCCTCGCCGAAGAACATGGTCTCGCCCACAAAGTCGCCCACCCCGTAAATGGCGTTGAACACGCCGTTCACAGTGGCCAGCTGGTGGTTCGTCGGGATCATGGTGGGATGCACGCGTACATCGACCCCATCCTCGCGGCGATGGGCGATGGCCAGAAGCTTG
>NZ_JANGBP010000681.1:0-293 GCF_024462535.1 Adlercreutzia sp. DFI.6.23 | reverse complement strand
CCGCAGCCACCGAGGCGCCGACGGCCGAGGAGGCGCCGAAGTCGCGCCGCACCCGCGCCCGCAAGACGCCCGAGCCGGCGGCGGAGGAGGGGACGGGTGCCGCGACCCACGCAGCATCTACGACTTCCGAGACTTCCGAAGAGGCTCCCAAGCCGCGCCGCGCCCGCGCCCGTAAGGCGGCATCCGAGAGGGTGGAAAGCGGCCCCAAGATGCACGGTACCCCCGTCAGGCGTAAATTTCACCGCGTTGCCGCACAAATTCTGTAGCACGTGGACGAGCTTGTCGAAATCGCC
>NZ_JANGBP010000680.1:0-293 GCF_024462535.1 Adlercreutzia sp. DFI.6.23 | reverse complement strand
GTCACGGTGCCCCCGAGCACGAGATAGCAGCTGTGAGTGCCCGTCGTCGCCTTGTGCAAAGGCGAATCCTCCGCAAACGCTCGCGCCGCGGCAAAGACCCATGCCGCCTCCCACGGAATGGGCTTCACCTTGGCCGGGCGCTCGTCGCTGGTGAAGTAGCGGTTATAGACGCGGTTGCCCGTGCAGCACGATCCCATGACCTGGGCCGCCGCCGTATCTCCCGACTTCCAGCCGCCCATGACGAGGTCGGCGCCCATCGTGGAGGCCGCCTCGGCGAGCAGGGCCGCGGCCTG
>NZ_JANGBP010000068.1:0-454 GCF_024462535.1 Adlercreutzia sp. DFI.6.23 | reverse complement strand
CGCGTCGCTGCGCGCTTCCAAGCCGGAGATCCTGCAAACGATCAACACGGAGAAGAAGCTCAGCGACGAGACCAAGGTCGCTCTGAAGGAGGCCATCGCCGCCTTCAAGCAGTCCTTCGACGCCGCAGCGTAAGGTAGGTAGACCATGCCCAACCTACACGACATCGAACGGCGAATCAAATCCGTCACCTCGACGAAGCAGATCACACGCACCATGGAAATGGTCGCGGCTGCCAAGATTCGCCGTGCTTCCGAGCGCGTGGAGAGCGCGCTCCCTTGGGCGGTCGCCATCTCAGACATGCTCATCAGCACGGCAAAGTACGCTCACTTGGATATGAGCCGCTGCTGCAGGTCCACGACGAGGTGAAGCGGGTGCTCATCGTAGCCGTCACCTCCGACCGGGGTCTCGCCGGCGGCTTCAACACCAACGTGCTTCGCTATGTGGAGAAGCTCT
>NZ_JANGBP010000679.1:0-293 GCF_024462535.1 Adlercreutzia sp. DFI.6.23 | reverse complement strand
CTGTAGTAACTGCATTCTCTACCAGTTCTGCACCTACGACCGAGCGGGAATCTGTGAATCGGAGAATTTTAAAGAGGTTATCCCGGACAAGTGCAAGTTCTGTGAAGTGCGCTGGGAGTGTCCGGTGGAGAAGGGCGGGGAGTGTGTAAAGGAGGGCAAAGGTTTATGAAACTTATGTTTACTTATTTGAAAAAGAATGGTAATGGAGGTATCCGCGCAACAGGCACATCGGCCGAAATACTAACAATGACTGCAATCGCCGTAGAATCGCTCTCTGTCGTGATTGCAGAGGA
>NZ_JANGBP010000678.1:0-293 GCF_024462535.1 Adlercreutzia sp. DFI.6.23 | reverse complement strand
ACCCCCGACCGAGCCCTCCCCTCCCAAAAATGGCCGCGTCCCTCCCAGGGCGCGGCCTTTTTCACGGGAAGCTACTACAATCCATACTTCCGAAGAAGTTCCTCGGCCGCCACAGGATCGGCCATGACGGCTAGGGCGTCTTCGGCGCGGCCATCTTCTGCCAGTTTCGCGGCAAGGGCAGCCATCCTAGCAGTATGTGCAAAACGGCGAGATCGCAAAGCGGTTCGCCATGTATTACGACCTGTTCACGAAGTACCGCAGCGACTATCAGATCGATCGTATCTTAAACGGCA
>NZ_JANGBP010000677.1:0-293 GCF_024462535.1 Adlercreutzia sp. DFI.6.23 | reverse complement strand
GCCGCAGCCTCGGTTCTCCGCGGATCGACCACGACAAGGGCGCCCCCGCCCGCGGCGTAGGCGCGAATGTGCTGCCAGAACGCGGAGAACCGAGGCTGCGGCCATCGCCGACGTGTGGTTGCCCGTGCGTCCCGGAACTGATGCGGTCTTGGCATTGGGCCTTCTGAACGTCATCATCGGGGAGGAGCTCTACGACGCTTCGTTCGTCGACGCATGGTGCTCTGGTTTCGATGAGCTGGCGCGTGCGGTGGTGCCGCTTGCGCCCGAGGCCGTGGCGGTTACCTGCGGAGTTT
>NZ_JANGBP010000676.1:0-293 GCF_024462535.1 Adlercreutzia sp. DFI.6.23 | reverse complement strand
CCGCCAAGCAGCCCAATTTCGAAGACCGCGGCGTCTCCTTCGAGCCTTTGCTCGGGAAGGTGACAGCCCTGCTGGGGTAAAGGTTCGTGCTTTCGCGCGGCTCGCACCGGGAAGAGTCGCACGTAGGGCGGGTAGCCCAAAAGCTTGCGCTTGGGCAGCTCGGCGCGCAGGAACATCCCGCGGTTGTAGGTGGCGGCGGCGCGGATGGCCACGTCATCGGCCTCGTAGGTCTGCACCATGACGCGCCCGTCCAGCTCGGCGCGGCCGGCGCGGCCCGCCACCTGCTCGATGAG
>NZ_JANGBP010000675.1:0-293 GCF_024462535.1 Adlercreutzia sp. DFI.6.23 | reverse complement strand
TGCAAGGGGAGGGCGCGGAGAGCGGGGTTTCGGCTTCGCTGTGGAACCGCTCGGAGGGACGGTACCGGTAGCCAGCCCCCAGGGCGCCGCGCGGCCGCAGGACACCGGGCAAGCGAGGCGCCCCGTCCGCGCCGCCTCGCTGCACCCGCGCGCCGTCGCCGCGAGCAACCACCGCAGCGGGTTCTGCACGAAGTTCCAGTCGGCCACCGATATGGTGCGCAACACCTTCCGCGACGACAAGCTGCGCGTCATCTCCTGCGAGGTGCAAAATGCTCGGAAGGCGAAGGACGTGC
>NZ_JANGBP010000674.1:0-293 GCF_024462535.1 Adlercreutzia sp. DFI.6.23 | reverse complement strand
GTGGCTGACGCTGGGCCTGTTCGTGCTCGTGTATCTGGTGCTGCTCATCGGGTGGGCGCGGGTCATCGGCCGCTTCATCAAAGAAGGGCCGGTTGCCGAGGGCGCTGCTGCCGCCGATGCGGCTGCAGTGGCCGTGGTCGCCGCCGACGCCGAGGGCGATGTCGTCGTTGCGGAGGCCGTCGCCGCCGCGGGCGATAGCAAGAAGGAAGGTGAGTAGCCATGATGGTGTTCTTAAGCGTGCTGTGGTTCTTCCTCATCTTCGTGCTTATCGCGGGCTATTTCGTGCTTGACGG
>NZ_JANGBP010000673.1:0-293 GCF_024462535.1 Adlercreutzia sp. DFI.6.23 | reverse complement strand
AAACTTTCTGAGTTCTTTCCGTTGGAGACGGTAAAAATTTTCGACCGACAAGTTTCCTTAGATGGGACACGCAAATATGTTGTGACCCTGCCCGACGGCTCATTAGTTGAGACGGTGGGCATGCCCGTCTACCATCGAGACGGCTC
The DNA here is from genome assembly GCF_024462535.1 of Adlercreutzia sp. DFI.6.23. Classification (NCBI taxonomy): domain Bacteria; kingdom Bacillati; phylum Actinomycetota; class Coriobacteriia; order Eggerthellales; family Eggerthellaceae; genus Adlercreutzia; species Adlercreutzia sp. DFI.6.23. The sequence goes on along the minus strand of NZ_JANGBP010000673.1, from coordinate 147 downwards.
CCTCGATCGGCTATCAGTATGCGTTTCCTCACAAGTAGGATGTCCTATAGCCTGCCAATTCTGTGCAACTGGCCGCGAAGGCCTTACACGGAATCTCACGGCTGCAGAAATCATCGCTCAAGTGGCTCTCGTCCAAGAGGATTTCCA
>NZ_JANGBP010000672.1:0-293 GCF_024462535.1 Adlercreutzia sp. DFI.6.23 | reverse complement strand
AGACGATCACATCGGTCAGCTCCTCGGCGAAGGCCGCCGCCGTCTCGGCCGGGAAAGGGTAGGGCGTGCCTACGGCCATGAAACGGTAGCGGGGCACAGGAATTCCGGCGCGGGAGGCCCGTGCCTCCGACCGTGTCCGCAGGCTGTGCGGGTAGGGCCGGATGCGCAGTGCCCGTGCAACGAATGACCCTGCCGCCCCGGGCGGCGCATCGTTTTGAGGAGATACGCAACGTGGCAGCACCACGGCCGGGCCGCGGTCACCGCCCATGACGTCCACGGCGATTGTTACTGGT
>NZ_JANGBP010000671.1:0-293 GCF_024462535.1 Adlercreutzia sp. DFI.6.23 | reverse complement strand
GGCACGATGGATGCCGCCACGGTGCTGCAGCTGGTCATAGGCGTGCTGCTCATGGTGTTCGCCGTCATCTTGGCCGTCAAGGGCTGCAAGACCATCTTCGGAAAGAAGCGGGTCGCGTAGAATCGGGTCGCGTAGAATCGGGTCGCGTAGAATCGGGTCGCGTAGCTGCAAGCATCCTGATGCTGGTCTCTTCGCATTGCTGCCCCAGAACGGGCACCCGGGAATCCTGGGGGCTCGTTTCGGGGCATAATTTCGAGTTGTTAGACATAAGGGAGCGCGCTAACAGGTCTGTC
>NZ_JANGBP010000670.1:0-293 GCF_024462535.1 Adlercreutzia sp. DFI.6.23 | reverse complement strand
CGCGCTCATGAACGCCGAGGGCGTCACCTGGTCCATGTCGGCCACCCCGTTCATCTACGACATGCTGAACGTGCTGGACGCCGAGGAAGGCCTGGCCTTCGACACGCGTCGCCTGTTCTGCTGCGGCGGCGCGCCTCTGCCCCCGGCGCTCATCGAGCGCGCGGCCCGCTACGATGTGCTGCTCTGCGAGATCTACGGCTCCACGGAAAGCTGCCCGCATGTGTTCGTGCCGCCGGAGAAGTGCGCCGAATGGGACGGCGCCTGGTCCGGCGTGCCCTTCGCGGGCATCGAGG
>NZ_JANGBP010000067.1:0-458 GCF_024462535.1 Adlercreutzia sp. DFI.6.23 | reverse complement strand
ACCAGGCAGTTCATGGACAGCCACACGGAGGAGTAGCACAGCGCCGGCGGCTCGGTGTGCGCGGGCTGGGCGGCCTCGACGATCTGCCAGTCGTTGGCCTCGAAGATGGCGCGCTGCGGCTCGGGCAGCGGGCGGTGCGGGTTGTTGATGATCAGGCCCGGGCGCAGCGGCACGAAGGTCGCGTCGATGTGGATCGGGTAGGGGTCGCCGGGGAAGTTCACGGCGTGCACGCGGTACTCGGGGTAGTAGCGCTGGAACCAGTCCATGGCGGCGCGGTTGGTGGTCAGGCCGTGCTGGATGAACAGGTCCTTGCCCATGCGCATCACGTCGGCGGCGTCCCACATCGGCTCGACCTCGGTGGTCACGAAGTCCTTGTTGGCGGTGCGCACCAGGCGCTCCTCAAGGGTGATCTTCTCGTCGTAGTAGTTGTGCTTGTAGGAGCGGTCGGTCAGGCGCGG
>NZ_JANGBP010000669.1:0-293 GCF_024462535.1 Adlercreutzia sp. DFI.6.23 | reverse complement strand
CCGCCAACGGGTTCTTTATAGGGAATCGCATTTTCAATATACTTTTTGATGTGTAGGGGTGCTTTTTGCGTACCTTTTTCCTGGAGAATTTCTTTTGTGGAGTGTTTGCCCTGTATATTCCCGATACGCTGTTATAGCAGGGAACTGTTTTTATCCAAGTAGTCAGATATAGCCTCTTGCAATACCGATTTTAGCGAATCGCCTTTGCGGATCGCGATCAGCTTTAAGTTCTGGTGATAGGTTTCGTCCATGACAAAATTACAATGCACGGTTTTCGCTTTCTTCGGCTTTTG
>NZ_JANGBP010000668.1:0-293 GCF_024462535.1 Adlercreutzia sp. DFI.6.23 | reverse complement strand
AGTGGGTCAAGGGGACGGTTCTCTTGACCCACGGGGGCAATCGTCGTGTGCGAGCCCAACGACCGCGGCCGGAAGCAAAAGGCGGCCAACCCTATTGGGCAGCCGCCTTGCGGAGGGCTCGGGTACCGCTGGAAGGAAGGAGGAGGAAGGGCGGCTCCGAGGAAGGTTTCAAGCTTTGCTCTGCCACTATAATACGGGAAAGCCCACCTAGGCGTATCACCTAAACGGGCTATATTGCGCTCAGGCCCGCATGTCCCAACCAGGCGGTTCCAGAGCACTCCCCTACAGAAGAC
>NZ_JANGBP010000667.1:0-293 GCF_024462535.1 Adlercreutzia sp. DFI.6.23 | reverse complement strand
CTGCCGCGACGAGGCCGCCGCCGTGCGCGGCCTGGAGGCAGGCACGCTCACCGTGGGCAGCGCCTACCGACCGCTCTACCGCGCCCTAGCCTCCACCATTACCGCCTTCAGCGCCGAGCACCCCGGCATCCAGGTGCGCATCGAGCACGCGAACAGCTCCACCTTGGCGGCCGGCATGGCGCAGCGCGCCATCGACTTCTCGCTAATGAGCCGCCGCGAGATCGACTGCCGCTGGACGCCGCTGTCCCACGACGCCATGGTGGCCGTGCTGCCGCCAGACCACCCGCTGGCCA
>NZ_JANGBP010000666.1:0-293 GCF_024462535.1 Adlercreutzia sp. DFI.6.23 | reverse complement strand
CCCTCGGGATCCATCTGGTTGGTGCCCTCGCCCTTGATGAGGCCCGAGGGCGTTGAGGGCACGGCCGCCATCATCGATGCTTTGGTGGAAGAGGGCAAGATCGTGAAGGCCGACACCCTGGAGGAGATCGCCGACGCCTTCGGCATCAACAAGGAGACCTTCCTGGCCACCGTGGAGCAGTACAACGGCTTCTACGATGCGCAGAACGACACCCAGTACGGCAAGGAGCCCTTCCGTCTGTCGGAGATTCGCACGGCGTTTCTTTTGGGGGTGGTGGCCCTGGTCACGGCACT
>NZ_JANGBP010000665.1:0-294 GCF_024462535.1 Adlercreutzia sp. DFI.6.23 | reverse complement strand
CGTGGAGTCCTCGAAGGGCTTGGAGGCGCGTACGACGAGTTTGGCCGTCAGGTTCACGCAGCCGGAGATGACCTCGTCGCCTGGGCGCGCCGTGCGGGGCACCCACTCGCCGGTGAGCGCCGCCGTGTCAATTTGGCTTTCGCCGGTCAGCACCGTGCCGTCAAGCGGGATGCGCTCGCCGGGCATGACGATGAACTCGTCATCGGGGGCGAGCTCGAAGGGTTCCACCTGCTTCAGCTTGCCCTCCTCCATGTCGTTCGCGTACTCGGGCGCGATATCCATCATGTCCGCGAT
>NZ_JANGBP010000664.1:0-294 GCF_024462535.1 Adlercreutzia sp. DFI.6.23 | reverse complement strand
CCCTGGGGCTGGACGTGCCGGGCGCCGACGGCAAGAACGTCGTCTCGTCGCACGACTTCCTCGAGATGATCAACGGCCACAAGCCCGCAGGGAAGAAAGGCGCGTTCAACAGCTTCATGTGGGGCGCGGGCTCGCTGTTCCTCAGTATGTACTACACGCCGTCGTTCGCGCGCACGATGACCGAGAAGTCGCCGTGGCCCATCAGCCGCAACGTCGCCATCATCGGCGGCGGCCTTCCGGGCTGCGAGTTCGGCCACCTGTGCATGGAGACGGGCCGCACCACCGCCATCATCG
>NZ_JANGBP010000663.1:0-294 GCF_024462535.1 Adlercreutzia sp. DFI.6.23 | reverse complement strand
CGAGGCGTCCGCCCATCTCATCCGAAGGCATCAGCGCCATGTGGCAGGCCGAGGTGCCGAGGTTGAGTACGACCGTGCCGCAGCGGATTCCGGCGCCTACGGCTCCCGCATGGGCGTCGATGTTGCCCACCCCTACTACGACCCCCTCGGGAAGTCCGAGCGCCTGCGCCCACGCGGGCGTGATCGTCCCGGCAGCGTGGTCGCACGTGCGGTTCGTCTTGCTGATGTTGCGCACGATGGGTAGCAATGCGGGGTCGAGTGCTTCGAAAAACGTCTCCGGAGGGAATCCTCCCC
>NZ_JANGBP010000662.1:0-294 GCF_024462535.1 Adlercreutzia sp. DFI.6.23 | reverse complement strand
CCTCCGGCTCGCGGCCCTCGGCGGCGGCAACAGCGGCCATCTGCGGCGTGAAGATGCCGGCGCGAGCGAAATCGATCTGAGTGATTGGCCGAACGTCGCTCGATGCGGCGCACGTGCGAGCGACGTTCGGCGCAGCAACGGCGCCGGCAGACTGGTGGTCAGTCATGGAAACTCCCTTCGTTGGCATTACCCATATCAGGTTCGGCGGGTAGGGGCGTGCACGGCGCCCCCTCTCAGCCTGCCCGGCCGCCGCGCGGCTGCAAGCTCCCCCGGTATATGGTTGTGCGATCAGTA
>NZ_JANGBP010000661.1:0-294 GCF_024462535.1 Adlercreutzia sp. DFI.6.23 | reverse complement strand
CGGATGGCCGCCTCCACGGAATCGACGCCGATAACGCGGGCCGCCCCACGGCTCGCGGCCACCAGCCCAATGGTGCCTGTGCCGCAATAGGCGTCGATACCCGTCTCGACGCCCGTAAGATTCGCCAAGCGGATGGCCTCGTCGTAAAGCACCTCGGTCTGCGTGGCGTTCACCTGGTAGAACGACTGCGACGAGATGCGGAACGTGAGTCCGCACAGCGTGTCCAAGATGAATCCGGGGCCAAAGAGCACGCGCTCCTTGTCGTCCAAGATGACATTGGTCTGGCGCGTGTTC
>NZ_JANGBP010000660.1:0-294 GCF_024462535.1 Adlercreutzia sp. DFI.6.23 | reverse complement strand
AGGACGCGCGCCATGTACCATTGGCCGGTGACTTTCTATCTCGTGGGCCTGCCCGACGAGATCGCTCGCATTATCGAAGATGCGCAGCCGCAGCCAAGCTTTACGCACCATTTCACGCGCAGCGATGAGCCCGAAGAGGCGCTCACCGCCCAGGCCAGCGCCATTTTCGCCGATGCCACGGGCCACGATGCCACCGCCTGGGCCCGCGTCTTCGCCGCTCACCGGCAGGCCACCACAACGGTCACCCTCATCGTCTCCGACGACCAAGCGCCCGCCGTCGAGCCCTACTTCAAC
>NZ_JANGBP010000066.1:0-460 GCF_024462535.1 Adlercreutzia sp. DFI.6.23 | reverse complement strand
CTTCGCTATCGTCGCCTCGTTCAGGCCGACGGTCGACACGTAGTAGCCCTCGGACCAGAAGTGCCTGTTGCCGAACTTGTACTTGAGGTTGGCGTGCTTGTCGAACATCATGAGCGCGCTCTTGCCCTTGAGGTAGCCCATGAAGCTGGACACGCTGATCTTGGGAGGTATGCTGACCAGCATGTGGACGTGGTCGGGCATCAGGTGCCCCTCGATTATCTCCACCCCCTTGTACCTGCACAGGTTGCGGAATATCTCGCCCAGCGAATCCCTGTATTGGCTGTATATCAGTTTGCGCCTATACTTCGGTGTGAACACGATGTGGTACTTGCACATCCACTTCGTGTGCGACAGGCTGTGTGCCTTGTTTGCCAAAACGGCCGCCTTTCCGGGCTGATACGACTTGAACACCCGTATCGTATCCCGACTGGCGGCGTTTTGACGCAAGGGCGGAGCCTTC
>NZ_JANGBP010000659.1:0-294 GCF_024462535.1 Adlercreutzia sp. DFI.6.23 | reverse complement strand
GCGAGTACAACGGCTACACCTAATACTTGCACGCGAACACCTACAACCACTTGGAAGGCGCCCACAACGACGCGGCCCTGGCCGTCTGCGATGCGGTAGCCGCCGAGGGCGTGGAGTTCTTCGGAAACGCCGTTGCGCGCCGCCTCCATACGCTCCGCAAGACCGCCGTCTCGGCCCACGGCGAAGGCGCGGGAGTCCAGCTCTCTCACGGAAAGCCTCGCGCCCAGCGTGCCGCTCTCGGCGACCCACACCTGCTTGTTGGCCCGGGCCTCCTCTAAAGAGAGCTGCTCGGCC
>NZ_JANGBP010000658.1:0-294 GCF_024462535.1 Adlercreutzia sp. DFI.6.23 | reverse complement strand
CCGTCATGACGAAGATGTTCTCCTCTACCAGCGCCGCTGTAGCCGGCATCGCGTCGGGAATGCGAATGGGCATGCGTCCTCCTATTCCACGGCAGCCAGGGCCTGGTCGATGTCGGCGATGAGGTCGGCGGCATCTTCAATGCCGCAGGACAGGCGGATGAGGTCGGCGCTGATGCCGGCCGCTTCAAGCTCCGCGTCGTTCATCTGCCGGTGCGAGGCGTTGGCCGGGTGCAGCACGCAGGTGCGGGCGTCCGCCACATGGGTGGCAATTTGGGCCAGGCGCAGGTTCTTCAT
>NZ_JANGBP010000657.1:0-294 GCF_024462535.1 Adlercreutzia sp. DFI.6.23 | reverse complement strand
CACGAAGATGGGGAGGTTCGCGCATCTGTGAGACACGGATGCCGGGCCTCCCTCGTTTCTAAAGGGGGTGTTTCCCGATGCGGAAAACACAAAATAAATAGGGGTTCGGAAAGGATCTGGGTGATTTCCATGGCGTCTAGCGAAACAGCGGTTGCAGTCCAGCGCGATAGTGAGGAGCACGCGACACTGAGGCGCGTAGCGGTCTCCTCCTTCCTCGGGAACTTCATCGAATGGTTCGACTACGCGTCCTATTCCTACTTCGCGACGGTCATCGCGCTCGTGCTCATGCCTGCG
>NZ_JANGBP010000656.1:0-294 GCF_024462535.1 Adlercreutzia sp. DFI.6.23 | reverse complement strand
CTTCGACTACATCTACGAACGGTAGTAGCTCTTACACTGTCGAGAGAGCGAGAGAGCTACTCATATCGGCCTTCGTTAAAATCGCGAATCTCCCGATCGGTGAGATCGGCCATGGGATTGCCTGCATGCTTCTTCGCAAGCTCAATCATCTCGTCCACGCCAGATCGTTTCTTCATTTTCAGCTGCTCGCGCACCGTAGCGGCGATGCCTTCGGCATTCAGGCCGAGGTCAGCGAAGAGTTGGGGCACGGGACCCTGGCCGATGAATCGGTCGGGGATGCCCAGCGTGACGGCA
>NZ_JANGBP010000655.1:0-294 GCF_024462535.1 Adlercreutzia sp. DFI.6.23 | reverse complement strand
CCGGCGGCTATATCGTCAAGGCCGACACTGTGGAAGAGTTAGCGGCGGCTCTTGATTTGGATGCGGACACGCTTAAGAATACTATCGACGACTTCAATGAAGGTGCGGCCGCCGGTGCCGATGCCTTGGGTCGCCAGGGCGCAATGCCCCTGATGCAGCCGCCTTTCTTCGCAGGTCGCGTCATCGACGTTTCGCCCGATACAGCTGGCGGTGTTGACGTGAACACTAACACCCAGGTGCTCAACGTGTTCGGCGAGGTTATCCCGCGCTTGTACGCGGTGGGCAACATGGTCG
>NZ_JANGBP010000654.1:0-294 GCF_024462535.1 Adlercreutzia sp. DFI.6.23 | reverse complement strand
AGGGGAAGCGGGAATAGGTCCGCGCACGGCTCCTCGCTCTTCTGGGGGAAAACACAGCCGAGGCGTGCGGCTACGCCGAGGAGCAGTCCGCCCTGCACTGGTCCGACGCGGACCTCCTCCGAACGGTATCCCTGACGCTCTACGCGAAGGCGATCGAGCCGAGCGCCTCAGCCGGCGCCGATCGAGTCGAGACGGATTCTGGCCTGGCCGAGCTTGCCGAGAGGATTCTGCGCCGGACGCTGCAGCTCGATCCGGACGGCCCGTCCGCCGACTTCACCCTGCAGGCGCTCTGCA
>NZ_JANGBP010000653.1:0-294 GCF_024462535.1 Adlercreutzia sp. DFI.6.23 | reverse complement strand
CTCCCGCGCACCCGCTACTTTTACCACAACGGATTCGAGCCTCTTCATGTCGCAATTCCTTTCTCGTTCGTTTCATCTTCAAAAGCCCCCCGCCAATTCCAGGAGCACCGGCCCCAGCACGAGCATGAGCATGGCGGGCAGGATGAGCACGCCGGTGGGAACCATCATCTTCACCGGCGCCTTCGCCACCGCCTCCTGGCGACGCGCCTTGTATCCGCTGCGAGCCTCCCGCGCCGCGTCCACCAAGTTGTCGGCCATAGTCGCGCCGAAGCGCAGGGAGCGCACAATGTTCTC
>NZ_JANGBP010000652.1:0-294 GCF_024462535.1 Adlercreutzia sp. DFI.6.23 | reverse complement strand
GCCGGCTCAAAGTGTTCCTCGGGTACGCCGCCGGCGTGGGAAAGACCTTCGCCATGCTCACCGAGGCTCATCATGTCCAAGATGAGGGCGTCGATGTGGTAGGGGGCTACGTTGAGCCGCACACGCGTGCCGACACCCTTGCCTTGCTCGATGGCCTGGAAGTGCTGCCCGTGAAATCGGTGAAGCACCGAGACGTCGCTTTGCGCGAATTCGACCTCGACGCCGCCCTGAAGCGCCGTCCCCAAGTTGTGCTGGTAGACGAGCTGGCGCATACCAATGCGCCGGGGTGCCGCC
>NZ_JANGBP010000651.1:0-294 GCF_024462535.1 Adlercreutzia sp. DFI.6.23 | reverse complement strand
CGCCGAGGGTCATCTCGGCGATGAGGGAGTCGGGGTCGGGGTAGCTGTTTCTCATCGGCGGCATGGGCGCCGGCAAGTCCACGGCGCGCAAGGCGCTCACCGACGAGGGCCTGGCTTGGATCGATCTCGATCAGGTGGGGCACGAGGTGCTCATGTGGGACACGGTGAAGGACGATTTGCGCGGAGCGTTCGGCGATGACATCTTCGATGAGAACGGGGAAGTGGTGCGCAGCGCCCTGGCCGCCAAGGCACGTGCCCGCCGCGCCCTACGTGGTGCTCGGCCACCATTTCTCG
>NZ_JANGBP010000650.1:0-294 GCF_024462535.1 Adlercreutzia sp. DFI.6.23 | reverse complement strand
AGCGCTCGCAGCGCGCGACACAACCCGTAGTGTCGCGCCTGCCGCCCATTCCCCCACGGCTTGTGCACGTAGCCGATTTCATGTCAGATACAACATAGAAAGCAGGTTCGTATTCCCTACTCAAATCCTCTTTTCGAAAGCAACGATGCGCCAACGAACACCAAGCATTGTGGTAATAAAACTATCGAAGATCGCACTTTTACCAACGATGTCAGTTCCATTGGGGTATCATGGGACACCCGCGAGAGACCGGAAGCGAAATGTTTTTCCGGCCCGGCAAACGCAGCTTTCAAC
>NZ_JANGBP010000065.1:0-461 GCF_024462535.1 Adlercreutzia sp. DFI.6.23 | reverse complement strand
CGACGGTGTGTTCGGTTATTTTCTGTCTCTGGCCTGCAACCACTGCTCGAGCCCGGCCTGCGTGGCGAACTGCCCCACCGGTGCCATGCAGAAGGACTAGGAGACCGGCATCGTTTGGACCGATCACGACGTGTGCATCGGCTGCAAGACCTGCGAGACCGCTTGCCCCTATGGCGCGCCGACCTACGGCGAGGAAGAGGGCTACATGTTGAAATGCGACATGTGCCGCGGCGAAGTGGCCGCGGGCGGCAAGCCTATCTGCGTTACCGGCTGTTCCATGCGCGCGCTGGACTTCGGCACTCGCGAGGAGATGATCGAGAAGTACGGCGAGGGAGATGTTGAGGTGGAGCCGCTGCCTGCCGACAACACGGGCCCCAACCTGATCCTGACGCCTCATCGCGACGCTCAGAAGTCGGGATCGGGCACTGGCTCAGTGGTCAATCTCGAGGAAGAGCTGTAGC
>NZ_JANGBP010000649.1:0-294 GCF_024462535.1 Adlercreutzia sp. DFI.6.23 | reverse complement strand
GTTGTCCAGCACCACGTCGTAGGTGCCGCGCACGTCGGGGAAACTGTTGGCGTAGGCAGTGATGTCGTCGACGAGCTTTTTGTCCTCGGGGCCGCCGAGGAGCGGGGAGAGCGCGTCGCCGAGCACCTCGAAGCCGGCTTTCAGCACCACGAGCGAGATGATGAGGCCCACGGCGCCGTCGATGTTCAGGTTCCAGAAGTTCTGGGCCGCCGCTACCACCAGCGTGCCGGCCGACAGCACTTCGTCATAGTTGGAATCGATGCCCGAGGCGATGAGGGCCTCGGAGTTCGTTTT
>NZ_JANGBP010000648.1:0-294 GCF_024462535.1 Adlercreutzia sp. DFI.6.23 | reverse complement strand
CATCAAAGTGATGCACCTCAGTAATTATTTGCGGATACGTTTTTTCGGGTATAGCATGTACAGAGCTGGTGTATAAGAAACGCTTTATATGATATTGCTTTGCGAATTGCAGCATCGTTTTTGTGCCTAAGACATTCACATCATAAAGTTTAGTGGATACTTTTCTTTGAATATCAACAATCCCTGCGGCATGCAATAGATACACTTCTTTATCTTGTAAGTTCGCAAAAAAGGGAAGCAAACTATCCGATTCTAAGACATCTCCTTTATAATAATGTACATGACTATCATCAG
>NZ_JANGBP010000647.1:0-294 GCF_024462535.1 Adlercreutzia sp. DFI.6.23 | reverse complement strand
TCGACGAGAACGGCCAGGAGGTGCCCCGGGGCGCCCAAGGCGAGGAGATCTCACGCGGGCCCCACATGTTCGTCGGCTACCTGAACGAGCACGACCGCACCGACCGCGCCCTCACCGACGACGGCTGGTTTTTCAGCGGCGACCTGTGCTATATGGACGAGGAGGGCCGCATCCGCATCAACGGTCGCAAGAAGGAGGTCATCATCCGCGGCGGCGAGAATATCTCGGCCCGCGAGATCGATGAAGACATCATAGGCGCCCCCGGCCTGTCGAATTCCGCCACCATCGGCATGC
>NZ_JANGBP010000646.1:0-294 GCF_024462535.1 Adlercreutzia sp. DFI.6.23 | reverse complement strand
CCTCGTCCAGCACGGGCACCCCCAGCGCCTGGGGCTTGTCGTACTTCGAGCCCGCGTTCTCCCCCGCCACGACGAAGCTCGTCTTCTTCGACACCGACCCCGACACCTTGGCCCCCATGGCCTTCAGGCGCGCCCCGGCCTCGTCGCGGGTCATGCCCGAGTGCGTAAGCGTCCCCGTCAGCACGAAGGTAAGGCCCGCCAGCACCTGGGGCACTTCCTCGCCCGGGACGACGGCCTCATCGGCCATGGTCACGCTCATGACGGATCGCTCTCGTTTTCCTCCTACGACAGGAT
>NZ_JANGBP010000645.1:0-294 GCF_024462535.1 Adlercreutzia sp. DFI.6.23 | reverse complement strand
CAAAAGGCGATTTAGAAATGATTCGTGTAGGAACACAGTCATTACGAATAAACGGTATTTCATTCATATTATTTGGATTTTACACTGTGTATTCATCATTATTCCTTGCACTCGGAAAAGGATTGGCGGGATTTATTTTGGGAGCTTGCCGACAAGGTATCTGCTTTGTACCAGTTATTTTGATATTGCCTATGTTTTGGGGGATAAACGGTATTCTCTATGTACAACCGATTGCAGATGTACTTTCTGCGATTATTACAATATTTATGGCATTACATTTACACAAGGAATTAG
>NZ_JANGBP010000644.1:0-294 GCF_024462535.1 Adlercreutzia sp. DFI.6.23 | reverse complement strand
CCGGCGGCCCCATCGCTCTTATCTGCGAGGGCGATTCCATCACGGTGGACATCGAGGGCGGCGCGCTGACGCTGAACGTGAGCGACGAGGAGCTCGCACGCCGGCGCGCGGCGTGGGAGCCCCGGCGCCCAAGCACGATGCGGGCGTGCTGGCCAAGTACGCGAAACTGGTAACTCTGGCTCAGCACCTCCATATAGCTGATATGGTCGAACCGGTGCGCGTCGGGATTCTTCATCGGGTCGGCATCGTAGACGCCGTCGACCTTCGTGGCCTTCATGACGCAATCGACGTCCA
>NZ_JANGBP010000643.1:0-294 GCF_024462535.1 Adlercreutzia sp. DFI.6.23 | reverse complement strand
CGCCCGTGCGCGAACGGCTGACGGGGTTGTGTCGCCGCTGTCGGCCTCGCTCGATTTCACGATGCGGTAAACGCAGTCTCTGCAACCCTCCCCAGCGCTCAGGGCTCCCGGGCATGTTCCAATGTCCGGGAGCCCTCGCTTTTTCAGGCCCTGTGCGCTCCTGCGCCCGGAGGCTCGCGTTTTTGCCGGGTCGCTGCTCGTCGCGCCGCCGGGGCGATGCGACTGCCGGAGTGTCGCAGTCGCCGGGCGCCGCAGTCGGAGTATTGCGACGCGGGCGCTACGCCGAAGGATCTT
>NZ_JANGBP010000642.1:0-295 GCF_024462535.1 Adlercreutzia sp. DFI.6.23 | reverse complement strand
GTTAAATCATTTTATGATATTGATATTGGATACAAAGTACTTAAAGTCGTATCAATTGTAGCTACTTTTTTTCTTTTTATTCAAATAATGGGCGTAACTATATTTCATATTTATATACCAGGCACACTTCCGGGAGTTCCTGTAATGAGAGATGAATTAGAGCTTTTTAATGAGACTGTGATGGGAAGTAACATGGTAATTCGTCCAAGATCTATCTTTAATGAGCCTGCAGAATATGCAACTTATACGAGCCTTTTTCTTGCGGTTGAATTGCTTCTTAGTAAAAAAGAGCATA
>NZ_JANGBP010000641.1:0-295 GCF_024462535.1 Adlercreutzia sp. DFI.6.23 | reverse complement strand
CGAAGATCCCCTGCATCGTGACTAACGACATGGAGTTCTCCGAAACCTGCGAGTACAGCGACGTTGTGCTGCCCTGCGCCCACTACTTCGAGTACGACTGGATTCAGGCCAGCTCGCACACTCCCTTCCTGTACATGGCGAACAAGGTGGCCGACCCCATCGGTGAGGCGAAGGAGGACGTGGAGATCTTCCGGGCCATTGCCGAGCGCATGGACAACGAGGCGGCCAAGGCGTTCTACACCTAGTCCAACGAGGAAATGATGCGCATGGTGGTCGATACCGAGAAGGGCGAGCC
>NZ_JANGBP010000640.1:0-295 GCF_024462535.1 Adlercreutzia sp. DFI.6.23 | reverse complement strand
CAACATCGTGGATCAGTTCGCTCCCTTCACGCCTCAATTCTTAAGCCTCATCGCGCTCATCGCCACCATGGCGGTGCTGCTGTCGTTCCTGTTCGTGTTCCGCGAAAGCCACCGCATCGCGCTGACCGAGGAGCCGGAAAGCGAGGCCGAGAACGCCGAAGATCGCGCGCTCGGCAGCTCCAGCGACGCACCTCCCACAGCTAGCGACCGCCCCCGCCCGCGCTTCCAGGACCGTTGCCTGGAAGTGGCCGCCGCCTTCGAGCTGTCGCCGAAGGAGACCGAGGTGATGATCCTC
>NZ_JANGBP010000064.1:0-461 GCF_024462535.1 Adlercreutzia sp. DFI.6.23 | reverse complement strand
AGACTTCGTAGTTAAAACTAGACTTACTAGATATTAGATTTATAGATTTGCTCTGTTGGAATAGATTTCTTAGAATCTCTTGAAGGTAGCTGTATCTGGGAAGCAACGCATCGCCTCATCTGGAGGTGTCCTATGTTCGACAACCCGTTCACCCCTCTCTTTGGGGGGAAGGCCTGGGTTCTTTTTTGGGCGCGAAGGTATTTTGCGGCGTTTCGATAGGGCTATGAGTGATTACGGAAGCGACGACCGTGCTCTTTTCATAACGGGTAGCCGCGGCTATGGGAAGACGGCCCTGCTTGAGTAGTTGTCTACGCGCGCGAGAGCGCAGGGACGCAAAGTTATCGATGTGGGGTCCGACAATCCCATAGGCGGTATCATGCGTCACCGTCGGCCCGCGCCGGCCCGAGGGGCGCTCCCTATAATGGGCGTCGACCGGCCACCCCGCCGATACGGAGGGCGGG
>NZ_JANGBP010000639.1:0-295 GCF_024462535.1 Adlercreutzia sp. DFI.6.23 | reverse complement strand
CGAAGTACTACTCCAACTCGGTATAGTTCGCGCCCATGCCGGAGATAGCGACCGCGTAGATGACGCTCACGATGGCGCACACCACGGCGCCGATGAAGGCCACGGTGGCGGACAGCTTCACGGCGTCCTCAGCTTTCGTGGCGCCAGCGATGATCATGGCAGCCAGGCCGCCGAGCATCACCGTGGCCACCACGTAGTACAGAGGCAGCAGCATGGTGTCCCACACGGGAATGGCGCTCATCCGATAGGAGTCGCCCGTCGCGAAGGGCAGCGCCAGGGACACGACGATGGCCAG
>NZ_JANGBP010000638.1:0-295 GCF_024462535.1 Adlercreutzia sp. DFI.6.23 | reverse complement strand
GCCGCCTACAACGACACCCTGCGCGGCGAGCAGAACTTCGCTAGCTTCTCCGACGTAGTGAACTCGCTCGCGGGCATCCAGACCAAGGGCAACGACGTCGTGCTTTCCATCGATTCCCGCATTCAGCAGGCGGCCCAGGACGCCCTGGCCGGGCAGGTGGGCGCCGTGGTGGCCTTGAACCCCGAGACCGGCGCCGTGTACGCCCTGGCCTCCTCCCCCACCTTCGACGCCGCCAATTACGAGGAGCTGCACACGGCGGCTGCGGACGGCGGCAGCGACTCCTCCGAGCTGTTCA
>NZ_JANGBP010000637.1:0-295 GCF_024462535.1 Adlercreutzia sp. DFI.6.23 | reverse complement strand
CAAGGCAGGCCACAAGCGAGATGGTTCCCAGCGCCAAGTTGACCGGCGACCCGAAAACGGGTGCGTCCGTGCCCCCGCCGAAGGAGGCCGCGCCCACGCCCAAAAGCGAGAAGCCGATGGCCGTCACCACCACAGCCGCCACGATAGGCGTGATGATGCGCCGCCAATCCTGCGCGAACAGGCCGAGAACCCCCTCCAGCACGCCGCCTACGATGACGGCGCCTATGAGCGCCCCGTACCCTTGGGTGGCCGCCACCGTGCAAGCAACCGTGACGAAGGTGAAGCTGATGCCCAT
>NZ_JANGBP010000636.1:0-295 GCF_024462535.1 Adlercreutzia sp. DFI.6.23 | reverse complement strand
GAGGTCTCGATGAGGATCTCTTCGGGGGCGCATCCGGCGGCCACGGCGGCAGCAGCCCGGCGCAGCAGCGCCTCGGTCATGCCGGAGCGCGCGGGGCCGACGATTTTGGCCGTGCGGCCGTCGAAAGCGGCGATTTCTGCCATCATGTCAGTCATGAGTGCCTCCTAATCGGCCAAGATGCCGCTTGTCGAGTCGAAATCGCGCGTGGAGCCATCGGCGTAGACGACCGTCCACTGATCGAAGGCGAGGGCGAAATCGGCATCGGGCAGGGCGTACTTCTTCTGGATGTCCTCGC
>NZ_JANGBP010000635.1:0-295 GCF_024462535.1 Adlercreutzia sp. DFI.6.23 | reverse complement strand
AAGCCCGTGGCCACGGCATCCTGGCAGGCCCGCGCCTCATCGGCCACCTCGACCGACGTTCCCCGCTCTTCGAGAAACGCCGCCACCGAGCGCGATAAGTCGCTTTGTTCCCGATCGATCACCGCGAAGGGCACCTCGGCCGACTCGTAGCCCGCACTTGTCGCCGGCGGGTACACGCCGCTGGTGATAAACAGGCCCATGAGGCTCAAACAGCCCACGTACACCAGCAGATAGATGGGATGCTTCGCCACCACTTCCAAGGCATATCTACAGGCTTGCATAGCGCTGCCTCCTC
>NZ_JANGBP010000634.1:0-295 GCF_024462535.1 Adlercreutzia sp. DFI.6.23 | reverse complement strand
CGGGCATCTCGGACATGATCGCGAGCTCCATGTATTCTACCCAGACGGGCACGAGCATCATCGAGATGCCCGTGCCCTTGCCCGAATGCATGAGAATGAAGATGTTAAGGCCGACGCCGGACAGAACCAGCAGAACCAAGAAGACGATTACCAGGGGATTCAACGTGTCACGCTTCCTTTACGTTTCCAGTGTTTTGCGTACGCAAGTTGAGTAGTATAGCCGATGCCGCCGGCGCCTTCAAGGGTCACGCGGCGGCATCGAAACGATTTCAAGCCCGAAGGCTCTCGCCGGGCA
>NZ_JANGBP010000633.1:0-295 GCF_024462535.1 Adlercreutzia sp. DFI.6.23 | reverse complement strand
CTTCCGCACGCCGGACAACACCTCGGTCATTGAGCGGTTGCGCGCGGCGGGCGTGACCATGGCCGAGGAGGCCGTCGTCCCGGGCGAGGAAGTGCCCCAGGTGCTGGCGGGCCTTACCTTCGTGCTGACGGGGACGCTTACGCACTCGGGCATGACCCGCGACGAGGCCGGGGCGCGCCTGAAGGCCATGGGGGCCAAGGTGTCGGGGTCGTTGTCGAAGAAGACGAGCTTCGTCGTGGCGGGGGAGAACGCGGGCTCGAAGTACGACAAGGCCCAGGCGCTGGGGGTGCCCGTG
>NZ_JANGBP010000632.1:0-295 GCF_024462535.1 Adlercreutzia sp. DFI.6.23 | reverse complement strand
CGACCCCGACCGGCCCGTGCGCTTCGCCCGCATCCTGCGCATGCTCTCCGGCGTGGACACCCTCGCCGACGCGCGGGCCGCCGACCGCACCGCCCTCAGCGTCGCCGGGCACCTGTACGACGACGAGGCGCTCGGCGAGCTCGAGCGCGTGGTGGAACGCATTTCAAGCGAGAACCTCGTGGAAGCCATGGAAGAGCTCGGTCGCAGGCTGGACGCACTTACGCCCGAGGCCCCCGAGCGGGAGCGGGCGGCCCCCGCCGAGGATTCCCTCGCGGCACTCGCCCCCGTCACCGCC
>NZ_JANGBP010000631.1:0-295 GCF_024462535.1 Adlercreutzia sp. DFI.6.23 | reverse complement strand
GACAGGCGTTTCTCCCGTGGTGCTTGGCTTTCGGGGTCTATCGCAGCGTGTAGAAGAGCCATTGGCGAAACTCGTCCACGGGCAGGCACAGCACGACGATTTCGCTTGCCGCGATGAAGGCCAAGGCTGGGGCGAGGCGCAAAACGCGGCGGCGCTCGTTCACGAAATCGCACAGTATGAGCCACATGGGCTCGAGAGTGCCCAAGGCGAGCGGTATCTTCAGCTGCGGATGGTCGATGGTATAGAACTGGTTGATGGAATACACGACGTTCTGGCCCAGGTACTCGTATTGAAA
>NZ_JANGBP010000630.1:0-295 GCF_024462535.1 Adlercreutzia sp. DFI.6.23 | reverse complement strand
CTTGCTGGTTCGCGAGCTTTCTTTTGTCCATGAGACACATCACCCCGTTTTGTCTCCGGTCGACGATTGACGGTCGAGCACAACCTGATACAAAATGTATCGGGTTACAGCATACCATCGAAACGGAGCGAAGCACCATGATTCTGTACTTCAGCGGCACGGGCAACAGCCAATGGGCGGCGCGGCGGCTAGCCGAGGCGCTCGACGACGAGGTCGTCTCCATCAACTGCATCATGAAGGAGGGGACATCGGCGCCCCTTCGCTCACGGAAGCCGTTCGTGTTCGTGGCGCCATC
>NZ_JANGBP010000063.1:0-461 GCF_024462535.1 Adlercreutzia sp. DFI.6.23 | reverse complement strand
CTCCATTTCCACGGCGGCCATTTGGGTGGCGAGCAACTGGGCGAAGCCGTGGGCGATGGAGCGCTGGGTTTCGGTGATATTGCGTGGATCGCGGTAGTAGAACTTGAGCGTTCCCTCCACTCGGCCGCCGACGAACAGCGGCTCCACGATGGCGGCCTTGATGCGGCTCTGCTCAACGGGAATAGGCAGGCCGATCTCCTCGGGCGCCAGCAGCACAAGTGTTTACCCTTGGCGAATGCACTCGTGGGTGGCGCTCGTGCGGATGGCGATGCCCGCCGGGTTGTGGGCCTCCTGGTAGCCCGCGTAGCCGAGCACGTTCTCGCAGTTGGTGAGGGCGACCGCGATGGCCGAGGTGTTCGGCAGCAAAAGCTCGCACACCTCCTGGGACGCCTCCTCGGTGAGCCCGTCGCCCATGGCGTCGCTCGTCTCCATGACCGGCACCTTCTGGGACACGGTCATCT
>NZ_JANGBP010000629.1:0-295 GCF_024462535.1 Adlercreutzia sp. DFI.6.23 | reverse complement strand
AGCAAACAAGCGCGATCAAGAACCTCATACCAGCCCCCTTCTGTAGTCGCAATATTGTCATAGTATCATAGTATAGGCTGAACAGCCTTGACGATCTTGCGTAGAGTACACTCGGGTTCTATTCGATATATTATCCTTAAACTAGATGCATTTGAACAGGTATTTTGCGTTGACTGTCATATATCATGGTGATAGTATGACCGCAATAGCTATCATACTAGGATATGACGGTTATGCTCATGCATGGGTCGACGGTGAATTGTTGGGGGACAATCTCGGACGGGCTTGTTTCCCG
>NZ_JANGBP010000628.1:0-295 GCF_024462535.1 Adlercreutzia sp. DFI.6.23 | reverse complement strand
CGAGGGAACCCGTGCTCAAGCAATGGCTCGCTTTGCGGAACAGCCCACTGGGCTGTTCCAGTCGCTGCGCAACCTGCGCGCGGGCCCCCTCGGCCCCTCCGAGCCTACTCAACTTCGGTTGCGTCGGGGACAGACGCGATCTCTTCCAAGAACGCCTTACCATAGGTGGCGAGCTTTTTCTCGCCTACGCCGGGGAGGGCTAGCAGCTCCTCTTCCGTGGAGGGGCGGGCGGCGGCCATTGCGGCTAGGGTGGCGTCGTGGAAGATGACGTAGGGCGGCACGGCGGCCTCCTGGG
>NZ_JANGBP010000627.1:0-295 GCF_024462535.1 Adlercreutzia sp. DFI.6.23 | reverse complement strand
AACGTGCCCGTGCTCATCGTGAAATAGGCTTGCGGCCATGGGACGATCGGGCACGTTGGTCTTGTGCAGAACCGAGTAGCACACGCTGCCGAGCATGCCGCGCACGGCGCCAAGGCCGCGGTGGCCCATAACGATGCAGTCGTAGCCGCCCTCGTCGGCGTAAGCGGTGATGGAATCGTGCGGCGAGCCGTTCACCACGGCAATGCCAATGCCCTCGGCGTCGCCCACCAGAGGCGCGATGTTATCGGCAATGGCGTCCATATCGGCCTTGATGGCCTCGTTCTCCACTTCGGAG
>NZ_JANGBP010000626.1:0-295 GCF_024462535.1 Adlercreutzia sp. DFI.6.23 | reverse complement strand
GGAATTCGCGCGCATCGCGCACAGAGACGTTGTCCATGGCAGGACTCCTTTCATCGATGTTGGCGGGACCACCGTGCCTCGCGGCCGGTTGGTGCCGGGATCGTCGAGCCAACTCTCTACCCCGACTCTGGATAAAATGCGCCAGCGCTCTCGCTGACGGAAGTGCAGTCTAGCAGCAAAAGGATCAACTGCGCAAGGGTCTGAACAACGCGTTCTACTACGCGATGCTCGATTCCGCAGCGGGCGAACAAGGCGCTCGCCGCAACGCGATGAAATCGGCTACCGACAACGCGAA
>NZ_JANGBP010000625.1:0-295 GCF_024462535.1 Adlercreutzia sp. DFI.6.23 | reverse complement strand
CGCGTGCATCCCACCATGATCCCGACGAACCACCAGCTGGCCACTGTGAACGGCGTGTTCAACTCCATTTACGTGGTGGGCGACTTTGTGGGCGAGACCATGTTCTTCGGCGAGGGCGCCGGCGCGGGTGCCGCGGCTAGTGC
Organism: Adlercreutzia sp. DFI.6.23; assembly: GCF_024462535.1. Taxonomy (NCBI): domain Bacteria; kingdom Bacillati; phylum Actinomycetota; class Coriobacteriia; order Eggerthellales; family Eggerthellaceae; genus Adlercreutzia; species Adlercreutzia sp. DFI.6.23. The sequence goes on along the minus strand of NZ_JANGBP010000625.1, from coordinate 152 downwards.
CGTCATGGGCGACGTGCTGGAAGTTGCGCGCCACATTCTGCAGGGCGTGGCTCCCATTGTGGGCTGCACCTGCACCGATGACCTGCCCATCCTGCCCATGGACGAGCTGGTCATGCGCTATTACCTGCGTTTCTCGGTGACCGACCGTCCGG
>NZ_JANGBP010000624.1:0-295 GCF_024462535.1 Adlercreutzia sp. DFI.6.23 | reverse complement strand
GGCGTAGCCGTCCTTCGCAGCTTTCAAACTCGCCAGCTCCTGCTGCGAGATGGCCTTGATCTCGGAGTTCTTCTTCTCCGTCAACTCGCGGCGTTTCTTGGGCGAGCGGAAGAAACAGAAACGCGGAGATGGAGAATCCGATGACGATGACGCCGACGATGGCCACCCCGATGAGCAGGATGGCGGAGATGGCCGGGCCGAAGAGCGTGAGTCCCACCCAGGCGAGCGCCGCCCCCACATAGCCGCCATGGGTCACGAGCGCGATGCGGTCGAACAGGGCGGCAGGCCCTGTGCC
>NZ_JANGBP010000623.1:0-296 GCF_024462535.1 Adlercreutzia sp. DFI.6.23 | reverse complement strand
GCCGGGAACGGCCTTTCGCAAGACCGATCTCTACGGGCGCAAGCGCAGGACCGAGCAAGCTATCCTAGAGCGCAGCCCCGGCAGTCTTGGAGGCCATGGCGGCCGCCACCTCGTCGGCCTTCTGCTGGCCGCGCACCACGAAGCTGATGGTGAACCAGCCGGCGACCGCGTCGCCCAAAGCGCACACCAGGCGGAGTTCGCGCGCTACGGCGTCATGCACCGCAACACCTTCATCGACGCGCCGCGGTTGCTCGACCGTCGTAACCGGATCGTCACGCCGCAGGCGGACGTCCTCG
>NZ_JANGBP010000622.1:0-296 GCF_024462535.1 Adlercreutzia sp. DFI.6.23 | reverse complement strand
GACGGTGACGCCTTCGCCGCTGCCGATCATCGCGGTATGCGCGGCAGTGATAATAGTGGCCGTCGTCGTGATCCTCATCGTGCGCAACCGCCGTCTGGCGCAGCAGCGCGAGGCAGAGCGCATGCAGGAGATTCTGAACACGCCGCTGGAGTCGCTCGCCGACGCCGAGCTGGCGGATTTGGAAAAGAAGTACGCGCAGGCAGGCGCTTCGGACGCGCCGCCGGTGCAGCCGATTAAGCCGCGGCCTTAGGCGACGCTGCGGTATTCAACCCCGCCTTCGGGCCAGATAGGAGACT
>NZ_JANGBP010000621.1:0-296 GCF_024462535.1 Adlercreutzia sp. DFI.6.23 | reverse complement strand
CGAGCGCGGACTGGCTGAGGGCGCCTTCGGCCTGGATAATGTGCTCGGCGAGCTGGGAGACGTGCTGGTGGGGAAGGTGCCGGGCCGCACGAGCGCCGAGGACGTCACGGTCTTCGACTCGGCGGGCACCGCGCTGCTTGACATTGCCTGTGCCAAGATCGCCCTGGACGCTGCCGAGAGGCGCGGACTTGGCACCGTGGCAGAGCTCTAGAAGGTATTCTCAGGTGGTTTAGAGTTAATTCTGCGCCGTAGTGCTTTTTCCCATGGGCTTGTTACCAATCGGAAATACTAGACGC
>NZ_JANGBP010000620.1:0-296 GCF_024462535.1 Adlercreutzia sp. DFI.6.23 | reverse complement strand
GGGGACGTGACCCCTTCCTCGTCGGCCAGCTCGTCGTGGAAGCGCATGAGGTTGTGCAGCTCGGAGGTGAAATTCACCTCGCAGGCCGGCGTACGCTCGATTTCCTCGACGAAGCCCTCGAGCGACAGCAAGATGCTGCGATGGGAATTGGAAGCGAACTCGCCCAAGGCCAGCAGGTGCTTCATGAGGCCATCATTTGGTACGGTGTACCAAATGATGGCATCATCATATGGTACGGTGTACCAACTTGTCAAGGGGTATAATTTACCCGACCAGAGAAAGGCGGCCCATGTCCC
>NZ_JANGBP010000062.1:0-461 GCF_024462535.1 Adlercreutzia sp. DFI.6.23 | reverse complement strand
CGAGGTTCGGGGCTCGGAACCTGCGGGAAAAGCTGAGCGCGGCGCAATCCTCGATTACATCGTTGTTAAGTGCGATGGACTCGCGAGCCGCATCAGAGCAGGAGTTGCGGGAATGCGAATCAAAGTGGAAGAGCTTAGAAGCCGAATATCGCGCCCGCTCGAATATCTGATGCGCAGGGAACAGCCAAGGCAACAGAGCCTTAATGACGTGCTGCGCGATGCGCAGCAGGCGGCGGATGCGTGGAACCGCGACCACGCTGCACCGCAGAGGACGTATCGCGGGCGGGCTAGATGATGTGTTATAGTAGTACCTGTAATACACGACAAGGAGGTGCGACATGGCTACCGCGGTCACATCAATGAGGATTCCAACCGAGTTGAACGAGCGCTACAGCCGTCTTGCGAAGGAGACTGGCAGGGCTTCGTTAACGTAGAAGCTCCTCGACCTGCCAGTCTCCTTC
>NZ_JANGBP010000619.1:0-296 GCF_024462535.1 Adlercreutzia sp. DFI.6.23 | reverse complement strand
CGCGGCGTCAGGGCCTATTGGGGAAAGACGAGGCGGAGAAACTCGATAGAGAGGTGTCAATCTGATGCTAAAGAGACCGAACAGTCTCATCGAAGAGATCGCCCAATAGCTGTTTGCGGCGAATAAATCCCATTTCAGGCTTACGTGGACAATGTGCCCGCGTAGTAAGGGAGGCGGACGATTTCCGGAACAGTCCGCTATGCTGCGAGCTGCATAGGAATCTGGGACGGAAGCATCAGCGTTCACTTATGAAGCTTTAGGCTTGTGAAAAACAAGAGGAACGGTGCAAACGGGAG
>NZ_JANGBP010000618.1:0-296 GCF_024462535.1 Adlercreutzia sp. DFI.6.23 | reverse complement strand
CACCAACGGGCTCTCCCTGGCCGTCGCCCGCGAGTTCGGCGCCAATCGCGTGTCGCTCTCGCCGGAGCTCACCCTGCGCCAAATTGAAGCGGTAGCCAAAGATGCCCCGGTGGAACTGGGCGTGCTGCTCATCGGCGCCCAGGAGCTCATGGTCACCGAGCACTGCATGCTCACGAGCCAGGGCCCGTGCGACGAGAACTGCGCCGAATGCCCGCGTCGCAAGAGCCCCCATGTGCTGAAGGATCGCAAGGGCTACGAGTTCCCGGTCGTCACCGACGCCATGGGCCGCAGCCACC
>NZ_JANGBP010000617.1:0-296 GCF_024462535.1 Adlercreutzia sp. DFI.6.23 | reverse complement strand
CCGCTGTGGCCCGCGTTGATCCGGCCCAGGCGGCGCTGTTCCTTGCCACCGAATCGGTGTTCGGCGTGACGTTCTCCATCCTGCTCGTGGGCGAGGCGCCGGCGATTTCCGCCTACCTGGGATTTGCCCTCATCTTCGTCGGCATCGTCGTCAGCGAGTATTTGCCCCTGCGAGCCGAAAAGATCGCGGCCCAGACGGCAAAACGGCCGCCGAAACGGCCGTCCTCGATTGCAAGCGGGCCGAAACCCAAGCAACCGACCTCGAAGAGGCCGACGTGTTCATGCGCTAGTTACTCG
>NZ_JANGBP010000616.1:0-296 GCF_024462535.1 Adlercreutzia sp. DFI.6.23 | reverse complement strand
GCCGCTATAGGTGTCGATGTAGGGGAGATTCTTTCGCCCGAACTCGTTCTCCTCGCCGGCGAGGGCGTGGGCGTTGTGGGTCTCGATGGTGGAGGCCAGCTCGGGCAGGCCAAGCGCTTCGGCTGCCTCTTCGACCGAGTCGTAATGGACCATGTCGCCGCGATGCTCCAGGCATTTATAGGTGTCCATGGCGTACAGCTCGTTCTTGTTGGTGGTGATTGGCCGAAGGAGAGCAGTTCCTGGCCTCATTGCAGAACCCGAACCCGGCGCTCATCCAGGCCTTCAAATCACGGGCG
>NZ_JANGBP010000615.1:0-296 GCF_024462535.1 Adlercreutzia sp. DFI.6.23 | reverse complement strand
CACGGCCGGTGCCGACCCTAAGGAAACGTTGCAGGATCTTCGCCGTTGGCGCAGTTCAAGCCCTCGCCCTTCGGCAGGCTCTTGACCTTCTCCACCACGACGGAGCCCTCGAAACCGGCGATCTGGGCGATGGCGCGCATCGGAGCCTCGATGGCCTTGCGGATGATGTCGATGCCGACTTCCTCGTCCTTGTCGTCGGCCGTGACGGCGTCCAGGGCGCCGATGGCGTCCACGAGCGCCACGCCGCCGCCGGCGACGATGCCCTCTTCCACGGCCGCGCGAGTCGCCTGCAGGGC
>NZ_JANGBP010000614.1:0-296 GCF_024462535.1 Adlercreutzia sp. DFI.6.23 | reverse complement strand
CCTCGGCCAAGAGGGCGTCGCGCCGACGCGAATCTCTGATTTGAGCCTCACGGCTCCCATGGCTCTCACGTCCGTCGTACTCCACCACAGCACCTTTGTCCCACCAGCAAATGTCGCCCACCACGCTCTTCTGATGGGCGATGCGCTGGCCCTTCTCTCCCAAAGCGAAAGGCTCGTTAAGCCGCTCACGGACTTGTCCGTGTATACACGCTGCGCCCGCGTCTCCTCGTCAAGCTCGATTGCAGGGCGGTAGCCCATGCGCCCCTCTAGGTAATCCCCAAGCTCCTTGTGCATGC
>NZ_JANGBP010000613.1:0-296 GCF_024462535.1 Adlercreutzia sp. DFI.6.23 | reverse complement strand
CGCCCGCGAACTGCAAGCCTATCAGCCGAATGCAGCTTGCGTACTCGAGCATCGCCGGATAATGCTTACCCTGCGGCTCATCCTAATGAGCCACTGCCATTTTACAACGGTGCCGTCCTCGTCGACTACGCGGGTCTTCTGGGCCATGACCGCCTCGGCGTAGTTGGTGGCCATGCCGAGCAGGGCGATGATCCACATCCAGAAGATGGCGCCCGCCAAGGTGCTCACGGAGCTGTCGGCCATCCATCCGTTGCCCGACCTCATCCTGCGCTACCGCGAGTTCTCGAAGATCAAGA
>NZ_JANGBP010000612.1:0-296 GCF_024462535.1 Adlercreutzia sp. DFI.6.23 | reverse complement strand
GTTTTTGCAAAGAAAAAGTCCCCGTGCTGCGCAACGGGGACTTTGAGGTATGTGAGAGAGGCTGCTAATTCTTCAGCGAGTTCGAAGGTGCGGGCATGCGGCCGCCGCGGTGGGCGAAGACGGTGCCGGCGTAGGGGTTCACGGGCATGACCGGGGCGTAGCCGAGAAGGCCGCCGAAGTCCAGCTGGTCGCCCACCTGACAACCGATGGCGGGGATGAGACGTACGGCGGTGGTCTTGTTGTTCATCATCCCGATGGCGCACTCGTCGGCGATGATGCCGAAGATGGCCTCTTGC
>NZ_JANGBP010000611.1:0-296 GCF_024462535.1 Adlercreutzia sp. DFI.6.23 | reverse complement strand
CCCCAACAAGAATCAATTGTTCAAGATTTTCGTTTTGCTCAATAACCTGTGCCGCCCAATCGCCACAACTTGTCATTCCTTCAACCATAGGCTTTTGCATATCTGTGTGATGGTCATACAAAACAAGCGAAAACTTTTTATTTATTTTGTCCGTCATAATTTTTGTTATGTAATGATAATTACCTGAATCAATAAAATGAACGCCGTTTATGCTAAAATTCTCTATTCGTTTCTGAATCTCCGCCTCCCCTTTTTTGGTGCAATACAAGTCGGTTTCTAAAATATCTGAGCAGTCA
>NZ_JANGBP010000610.1:0-296 GCF_024462535.1 Adlercreutzia sp. DFI.6.23 | reverse complement strand
CGCTGCGCCAGGGCCAGGCCTACCTGGAGGAGGCCCTCGGCAAGCTTGAGGGCGACGTGCTCTCCGGCGAGGAGGCCTTCACCCTGCACGACACCTATAGGTACTCAGCCCCAGCCTTATCCATGATGGCGGCAATGCGCCCGTCGGCGGCCGTGGGATCCTCGTAGCAGGAGCGGTCGAACACCGTCACGGGAATGCCGGCCGCCCGAGCGCGTTCACACGTCTTTGCGGGTGAGGAAGTCCCAGGGGTCGAAGATCTCGTCCAGCTTCTCCTGGCTAAGCAGGGCCATGGCCTC
>NZ_JANGBP010000061.1:0-464 GCF_024462535.1 Adlercreutzia sp. DFI.6.23 | reverse complement strand
CTGCCATCTGAACAACCCACAGAAGCATCAATACAGCGAAGCTGATGTGCTCGAATTCCAGAACGCCGATTACGCGGATCTCAAGACCCGCGATAACGACAAGTATGGGTTCATCGGCGAGATGATGGACTTCGTGGACGAGCAAGGCCAGTACTCGTATGCGTACCTGTTGCGCTTTGCGCGCGCGAACCGCCCCGAGTGGTTCCGCTGCCTTTGCGACAACGGTACATACGTCATGAAGGAGTACTGCAAGACAGCCGCGTTTGATCCGCGGCAAGCGGCGCAGTAGTTGGGTCAATGCAGCATTCAGCGACCACGGGGGCTTTAGCCCTCGTTCGCGGAATGCGGAATTGACGCAACGGTCAAGCCACAAGACCAGACTTGATTAAGGGTCGATGGACGCTCTGCTCCATCTACCCTTTCCTTGCCCAAGTCTGTGAGTGCGGGAGGGCTGCGGCTCGGAT
>NZ_JANGBP010000609.1:0-296 GCF_024462535.1 Adlercreutzia sp. DFI.6.23 | reverse complement strand
GGTTTCTGGTCGCCGTGGGCGTGCTCATGGCGACGGGGCTGCTCGGCGGCTTCTTGCGCCTGCTGAGCTAGCCGGTGGAACCGGGCCCGAAGGAGAACGGTTCGAACATGAGCGAGAACGAGAAGACGCCGACCGACGCCGGAACTCCGGTTGAGACGGAGATCGCGGCCGACGAGCAGACTCCCGACGACGAGATGAAAGCGAAAGGAGAGCGAAAGGTTGGGCGGGGAGGGGACGCAGCGAAAAACGGTTGTTGAATGCGATGGAAGCGCGGCTCAGCAAGCGCGGTGGAAAAC
>NZ_JANGBP010000608.1:0-296 GCF_024462535.1 Adlercreutzia sp. DFI.6.23 | reverse complement strand
CTCAAGCTCGCCCATGATGGCGGCCAATCGCTCGACAGTGATTGCCCGGGCCGCCTCGCCCAGAGCGATAGAGGCGTTCTGGCAATAATCACAACGCAGAGGGCAGCCGGAGAAGAAGATGGTGCCGCTGCCGTCCTCGCCGGAGATCGGCGGCTCCTCCCAGAAGTGCAGCGCCGCCCGGGCCACAAGCACCTCGCCCGCAGCTCCGCAAACCCCGCGCTCCCCCGCCGCCCGATCAACGCCACACCTCCGGGGGCACAGCTCGCACGACAACGGCAACGCGTAGAGGGGATGCG
>NZ_JANGBP010000607.1:0-296 GCF_024462535.1 Adlercreutzia sp. DFI.6.23 | reverse complement strand
TTCTTCCTGTTGGGCGAGGTGGTGGAAGCCGGCGACACCGACACCATCTTCTCTGCCCCCATCGACCCACGTACCGCCGACTACGTCGCCGGGCGCTTCGGGTAATTGCAACGCCGCGCGATTTTACTTTCATTTTACGTGGCTCTTACGGCGGCTGCTCAATGAGGCTTCATACTCCTTCCCGGCTGAGACGAGCGCGGGCCGCAAGGGGGGTATACCACAACGCACGGCACGATAACTAGCGACGAGAGAGGCACTACCGCTTCCAGCTCCTCCACATCCAGCACCATGAGCGC
>NZ_JANGBP010000606.1:0-296 GCF_024462535.1 Adlercreutzia sp. DFI.6.23 | reverse complement strand
AGATCGAGCGTTTGGAGGATCTGCGCACCCGTCAGACCGACGACCCCATCCGCCCCATCACCGTGCGCCGCAGTATCCAGTACGCCTGCGCCCAGGCCGCTCGCCCCTCCCGTCCCACGGAGGTGCTCGAGGAGGCCAAGGCCGAGCTCGATCGCATCATGACCGAGGACGTGCCCCGCATGGCCTGCGCCGACGACAGTCTGGTGTACAACGCCGACTGGAAGGACGCCATCGAGACCCTCAACTTGCTCGATCTGGCCCGCCTGTTCGTGTACGCCTCCCTGGAGCGCCAGGAG
>NZ_JANGBP010000605.1:0-296 GCF_024462535.1 Adlercreutzia sp. DFI.6.23 | reverse complement strand
GGCGAGCACATCGCCCTTGGCCGCCTTGCCCTCCACGATGAGGGCCAACGTCTCCGGCTTCATGGAGATGAAGCCCTCGGCCACGGCCACGCGCTCGGTGTCGGCCTTCTGCGATACGTACACCATCCGCACGTCGCCGTTCTCGTCGATATGGGTCAGCTGCTCGGTCATTGTCCCGGCGATCTTCTGTTCTGGGGAAGCGGCTCGGGCGTCTATCATGTGGGCATTTACGCCGGCGATGGCGAGTACATCCACGCCTCCACCGGAGGCGGCCGCGTCATGCGCGCCACCTTCGA
>NZ_JANGBP010000604.1:0-296 GCF_024462535.1 Adlercreutzia sp. DFI.6.23 | reverse complement strand
CAACGTCCCTCTCTACCTGATGGGGAACACGGGGCTTTGGCTGTAGCGACGAGGCTGCTCTTTAGACCGATATACTCACCAGCTCGTGGTCTTCTATGCCGAAGGGGCGCAGGCGGGCAAGGGCTGCCAGGGCGTCGGAGACCTCGGCGAAGGCGGCGGCTTCGGGGCTGCCCGGAAGAGTGCCGAGACCCCCGGGGATCGTCTCGCCGCAGGCATCGCGCGCCTCCTCGGCCCAGCAGGCGGCCTCGGAGAGCAGCACGGCATCGTTGCGAACGAAGGCGGCCAGGGCCTCGATC
>NZ_JANGBP010000603.1:0-296 GCF_024462535.1 Adlercreutzia sp. DFI.6.23 | reverse complement strand
CCATCTGCCATTTCGACCGATTGCTCAGAAGGGCAGTCGGAATGGGAAGCGAGGTGAGCTCCCTAACGCCCTCGTAGACCTTGTATCGAGGCCATGAAACGTACCATGGGAGAGGATGCGGTGCTTCTCATCAAACATCACCCCTTTGTGCGCGAGCTGCCCGCCATACCGGAGAGTTGTCATGATTGCCGTGCCCTGCCGAGGACGACGCCGTCTGCGGCAGGGATACAGGGGCGTCTTGCGCGCAGAACCTCGGACGTTCCTCTCGCGGGGAAGAGCAGAAGAGCGCTCTGAGC
>NZ_JANGBP010000602.1:0-296 GCF_024462535.1 Adlercreutzia sp. DFI.6.23 | reverse complement strand
CGCGGCCGGAGATGTGCACCATGATCTCGACGGTGCCGCCGCCGATCTGGAAGCCGCGGCAGTCGAGCATGAGGCGGGAGACGCGGGTCTCGTCGGTGAAGCCGATGCCGCCCATGAGCTGCAGGGCGCGGGAGCAGCAGTCGGTGAGCGCCGGGGCGCCGTAGCGCTTCAGCATGGCGGCGTCGTTGTTCACCGGAATGCCGTTGTCCATCTTCCAGCAGGTGCGGTACAGGAAGTTACGGGTGTTGTTGAGCTTGATCTGCATCTCGACGATATGCTCCTGCACGAGCTGGAAG
>NZ_JANGBP010000601.1:0-296 GCF_024462535.1 Adlercreutzia sp. DFI.6.23 | reverse complement strand
ATCAAGCCCGACGTCGTCGTGGGCTTCGGCGGGTACGTGTGCATTCCCGTGGCCCGAGCGGCCGAGAAGACCGGCGTGCCCGTGGTGCTGCACGAGCAGAATTCCGTGGCGGGTATGACAAACAAGTATCTGGCCCGGCGGGCCGACGCCGTCTGCGTGACCTACGAGTGCTCGGCGGAGAGCCTGGGCGCCACCGCGCCGGTCACCGTGATGGGCAATCCCGTGCGCCGTTCGGTCATCGAGGCCGATCGCGCCGCGGGCCGGGCGATGTTCGACCTTGCCGAGGATGATTTCAT
>NZ_JANGBP010000600.1:0-297 GCF_024462535.1 Adlercreutzia sp. DFI.6.23 | reverse complement strand
CAATTACCGAGCGAGACGAGACGAAGCGTGAAGCGACCATTACCGGAAGGCCGACCGGAATCGATTCTTATGGAAGTGGAGCGCGACCGCTCGTATCGAACGGGGCTCAGACACGTTTCCTCCGGCAAAGCGGCACGAGCCCAGACGGGCCTCTTTCGGCGCAGACACAGGGAACCAGACAACGAAAAAGGCCCCGCAACCTCACGGCTGCAGGGCCCCAGTTCTGCTGAAACGCGGCGGGCGGCTTACAGCGAGTCGATGTAAGCGACGAGATCGCCCACGGTGACAAGCCCCTCG
>NZ_JANGBP010000060.1:0-465 GCF_024462535.1 Adlercreutzia sp. DFI.6.23 | reverse complement strand
ACCGTGTGGCTTTGGGCCTGTGCTCGTCTTGGTGCTGCTCGCCGGCGTCGTGGGCGGCCTCGGTCAGTGGTGGGCTGACGGGGGTTCGCAAGCAGTGCAGCTGGCGCGCTGTGGCGCATTGCTTGCCGAGGCTTGGGAGGCGGCGGTGGTGGAAGAGGTGCTTTTCCGCGGCGTGTTGTTGTGGGCATGCCTGTCTTGGGCGCGTCGCCGGAATGAAGCATACCCAAGAAGAGCGCCGCGCGCTCATCGTCATGGGTTCGCCGGCTTACGCGCGGTCGTTGATCCCGTCGGTTTCGCGGTAATGGCGAGTTCCCTCATATTCGGATTGGCCCACCTGTTCCCTGAAGGATCGCTGATGGCGCCAGGAGCCGACATTGGTGTTGCTGCGATCCAGGGCGTTCTCACGGTGACGCAGTCGACGTTGTTCGGGGCTGTCATGGCGCTGCTCGTCGTTCGTAGTCCCTA